>CAZNFT010000038.1:0-17950 GCA_964572745.1 uncultured bacterium | reverse complement strand
TTTTATAATTAAAAAATTAAAATTAGAAATACAGGATTATAATTGCAGTTACGCGGAGTAGTAAGATTTGCTGATACAATATGCTTCAAACAAACAATGGAAACCAAAATAAATGAATTTGAAAAATTATACCCCAACAAACACAAAATTTTGGACAGGAAGAGTTGATGATCTATATGATGCTGATTCATACAGAATGCATCAAATAATCAAACTTCTTAATTTAAAAGACCTAAAGACGCTAAAAATTGATTCTTCTAAATTAAACATCTGTTTTTTGGGATATTGTTGCGATGAAGGAGTTAAAAGGAACTTAGGCAGAACGGGCACTAAACATGGGCCGGAAGATATTCGTAATAAGTTTGCAAGTTTGCCAGTGCCATTTTGTAATAAAACAACAATTTATGATGCCGGAAATCTTTTTTGCCCAGAAGGTAATATGGAAGAAATCCAAGAACACTTGGAAATTGCCATAGAAAAGATCTTAGATAATCATTTCTTTCCAATCGTACTGGGTGGCAGTCACGACTTAGCATATGGCCATTTTAATGGTATTTTTAATCATCTAAAAAAACTAAGTGAAAAGCTTAAAATTGGCATCATAAACTTTGATGCTCATTTTGACCTTAGACCCTACGACAATCAAGGCTCCTCTGGAACCATGTTTTCTCAAATAGCTGATAAATGCACAAAAGAAAATCAGAGCTTTGATTATCTCTGTTTAGGAATACAAAGTTCCGGTAATACCAAGAGCCTTTTTAAAAAAGCAGATTCACTTGGAGTTAAATATGTGCTTGCGAACGAGTTCCTTGAATCAAATCATGATAGTATTTCAGCTAAAATTGGGTCATTTATTGATAAGAATGACTATATTTATCTAACTCTTTGTGCTGACGTGTTTAGTTCTGCCTCTGCTCCCGGTGTATCAGCTTTGCAACCATTTGGTTTAAAGCCGAATCATGTACTCAGGTTCACAAAAGAGATACTACAATCTAAAAAAGTAATCAGCCTCGACATCGCTGAGGTCTCTCCTCCCCTAGATCATGATAGAAGAACTGCAAAACTTGCAGCAACTATCATATATGCAGTAATTGAAAGCCTTTGTGAATAATTGGAAAATTGACCACACATTTTTAAAGAAAAATAAATCGATTATTCAAGAAAGCAAACATTGAACATTTTATAAAAAAAGGAAAGTACAAATGACAATCAGACAAAAATTAGAAGTATTAGCAAATGAAAAAAACACTCCTTGTGTTACTATTTCGCTAAATACACACAGGACACATCCTGACAATGATCAAGATGTAATTCGATTAAAAAATCTTTTAAATGAAGCAGAAGAAAGGATTGTAAATGAATTTGGTAAAAAACCCGTAGAATCTTTATTGAAAAAATTATCGGAATTTGAATTAGATGTAAACTATAACCTGGACTCCTTACACATTTTTCTTTCCAACGATACAGAAGAAATAATAAAGTTCCCTTGGCCAGCACAAGAAAATACAGTTCATATTTCGAACAGCTTTAGTATTCGCTCCTTAATAAAGTCGCTACACAGAAGTGAAGAATATTTAATCCTCTTACTGTCTCAAGGTGGTGTTTCACTGTATAATGCTATTAACAAAGAAATTACTCATGAAATTGAAAATGAAAGTTTTCCATTTTTGGAAAATCCGCATATTGTGACAAATCATGAGAAACGAACTGATGGTGAACTTATAGATAACATGATTCGCGAGTATTACCTAAAAGTTGATAAGGCAGTTGTAAAGGCCTGTAATGAAACAGGTTTAGATTGTGTAATTATTTGCACCGAAGATAACTACAGTCGTTTTATGCAGATCGCAGACAAACCAACAATTTATCTTGGTTACGCTAATATTGATTACAACAATACTGAGACACATCAAATTGCAAGACAGGCTTGGGAAGTAGTTAAGACAATGCTCTACAATCGCAAAACCGAAGCCATCAGGGAAATAAATGAAGCGGTAGGCCAGGGTATTGTTTTGACCGATTTGCAGGAAATTTATCAAGCTTCGATCGATGGACGTGGCGACTTGCTGATAGTTTATATAGACTATGCTCAGCCGGTAAGTATGACAAGCGAGAGAACCTTTGAATTGGTAAAGGACAAAACCAAGCCAGGCGTAATAGATGATATCACAAGCGACATTGCCTGGAATGTGTTGTCCAAAAGTGGTAGGGTCATTTTTACTGAACAAGACGAAATAAAAGAACTAGGTAATATTGTGCTAAAAACGAGGTACTAAATCACTGGCTATAAACAAAGTGTATAATTAGTTAATGTTTAAATAATACATAACACAAGAAATAACGAGTGTTTATATTCATAGTGTTATTATTCACTTTCCAATAAAACCCTATTTTTAACTGAAAGGCTTACAAAAATATAAGGAACAATGAAAGCTATAAATCCTGATCAAAACCAGAGCTGATCCTTGTAAACTAAAAGAAACCTTTGCATAAACTACTCACACATAAAATTTTACCTAAATACACAAAGCTGTCTCACAAGGAGACGGCTTTGTTATATTGCTAGCTTAATCCATGTTTATGAGCTTATAGCTCACTCATCTTGCTTTCATTGTAAGAAGTTATAGTTTCGAATAATAAATTAATTTTGTATATTTATGAAAATTGGTAATAAATGTGAAAAATGAAATTTATTGCATCAGATTCTGTGTAATAAAAACCCGTTAAAATAAATAATTTACTATTTTAGGGCATAATACGAGGAGAAAGAAATATGATAAATTCCAAATCTCATACAATAATCGGTGCTGTAATAGGAGATACTTTGGGCTCTGTTTTTGAGTGGAATAATATTAAAAGCACAGATTTTGACCTCTTCAATCCCAAATGTGATTTTACAGACGATAGCGTATTAACCATTGCTGTAGCTGATAGCATTATGAATAATAAGGACTTTGCAAAGACCATCCGGGATTATGGCAGAAAATATTTCGACCGGGGTTATGGTGGTAATTTCAGACATTGGCTTTTGTCAGATAGCTTAAAACCCTACGGAAGTTATGGCAATGGGTCTGCCATGAGAGTCAGCGCAGTTGGCTTTGCCTTTAATGATATAAAAAAAGTTTTAGCAATAGCTAAAAGATCAGCAGAAGTAACTCATGATCACCCCGAAGGCATAAAAGGAGCTCAAGCGACGGCGACAGCTATATTTCTTGCAAGAAAAGGCAAAACAAAAGAAGAGATTAAAGACTATATCACCTCACAATTCAACTACGATCTAAACTTTACTCTCGACGAAATCAGGGCCACTTATGAGTTTGATGTGACTTGTCAGGGCTCCGTCCCCCAAGCCATTGTAGCTTTTCTTGAAAGTTCAGATTTTGAAAGCGCCATAAGACTTGCTATATCCATTGGTGGCGATAGCGATACCATTGCCTGCATTGCAGGTGGAATTGCTTCGGCTTATTACAAAGATATCCCCCGCGAAATACTTGATTTTGTAGTCAAAAGATTACCCAATGAATTCATTGAGATCATCAATAAATTTGACGGCTTGTACGGTTAATTAAGATCAGTAAATACACTTAAATAAAAGCCGTCTTAAACCAAGACGGCTTTTATTATTGCAAGAGTTAACTTTTAGCTAAGAATTATCAAGTTCCTAGATTAGATCCAGCTATTTCCATGAATCTAATTCATCAAGCGGATAGATAGGCCTGGGAATATATTGATAGTTCAGGTCGGCTGGATTAATATTACTGAGTCCGGGAGTCATGACATTCACAGTTTTCCTGTTGTAGGCAAGAAAGCGATATCGGAATGGGAAAAGATTTTTTACCACAACAATATCCGGTTTAAAAAGTGAAAGTCCCAGATCCTTAAACTCACTCGGATAGCGGGCTGACATTGGTAATTCTGATAATATCAGATGGATTCCCCCGTGTTTAATGATCAATGTTTTGCCCAGAGCAGTTTCTTTTTTGAAAAAAATCTCTCCAGTATATTTTATCGATTTATTATACACCGTATCAATTTTGCCACCTAGGATCAGCGAGACCTCTTCCCCAATATCATATTTCCAAGCGATCTGTGCAGCTTCTGCATCTCTGAGAGGAAGATAAGAAATAAGGTCTGGCGCATTGTTGACCAGTGCTTCAAGTATCCAGGTACTTTCACCCGGAGTACCGGTGCCAACTGCATCTGATACATCACAAAAAACAACAGTACCCAATTTTCTGGCTAATTTCTTCTTACGGGCGATCTCAATGGCATTTTCCGGACTTTCACCCAAAGGTTGTGCTACCAATCGTGCTTCCCAAGCCATATCTGCTATCTGATCAGCTTTTTCTTGGGCAAGTTTAGCATCCTTATCGGTGATAGCTATAGTTGTGTAACCCAGCTCAGGATCGTCTATCCAAATATGTACCGGGAAAAAAGATACAGAGAGAACATTTTCCTCTTTTTCTATCTTTTTCATGGTTTTAAAGATCTTTCTGAAAGGAGGTATGAGATCTATGTTCATTCCGCCTCCTTTAAGCAAGGGCATTTTATTAACAACCATGACCGGCTCGATCTCGCCGGCTAGAGTCCGTAGTAACAACTTAGTCGTTCTATACCCGGTTTTGAAATGATCACGGTGTGGATTAGTTTTGTATCCGACAATAATATCAGCTGCATTCGTCCGTTTGATTGTGTTATTTGCGTGTAGATCAAAACTAACTGCAATGACAAAATCCGGTCCAGCGATCCTTCTGATCTCAGTCAAGAGATCACCCTCCGGATCGAACATACCTTGGACTCCCATGGCACCATGCATAGAAAAATAAAAACCATCAGCTTCGGGATGCGATCTTACTCCCTGAAGTAGTTCTGTTTTAATAAACTGATAAAATACGCTATCGACCGGTCCGCCCGACATTGATTTAGCATGTAAAAGAGGAATGCTGTTTATCATTCCATTTCCCAGCTCATCAACAGCAGCAAGAAAACCTGCCAATTGTTTTCCTTCCTCTTTTCCTGAAAGAGCTGCATCAGAGCCAAAAAATAGGTGATCAGCCATGAAATCACGTTCACTTGTAATGAGCGGATTAAAAGAATTGACCTCCTGCATGAACTCGGCATAGAGAATAGTCTTTTTCTCTTTAAATTCAATTGCATCTTCTTTAGCGCTACAGCTTAGCAAGAAAAGCGAAACGATGCAAAGCATGAAAAGTAATTTTAGATCTTTCTTCATAAACTTACCCCTGTGTTAGATTAGTTTCATATCTAAACTTAAAAAATGATCTGATAAATTCATAGCAGTATTTACACGCGACTTTTCTTGCAGTAAATTCTTGTTTTAAACATTCACTTCTTTTTGTATCTTTATCAAAACATACGACTAAATAAGAATGAGGAAAAATGAAAGTCATAGACACAGAAAAGATCCCCATAAAAATGTGGCTGGATGATATAGAAGAAGGAGCGCTTCAGCAAGCCAAGAATTTAGCAAATCTTCCCTTCCTATTTAAACATGTCGCAATTATGCCGGATGCACATCAGGGTTATGGTATGCCCATTGGTGGCGTTATTGCGGCGAATGATGTTATCATCCCCAATGCAGTGGGTGTGGATATTGGCTGTGGAATCTGTGCCATCCAAACCTCGCTAAAAGAAATAAAGCGTGATACTTTGAAAAAGATCATGGGAAATATACGCGAACTTGTGCCGGTTGGCTTTAAGCATCATAAAAAAAACAGAAAGTGGAGTGGTTTTGAAAATGCACCTGATATCCCAATTATCCAAGCTCAACTAAATGCTGCCAGAAAACAGCTTGGTACATTGGGTGGTGGCAATCATTTCATCGAAATACAAAAGAGCGACAAAGAAAACATTTGGATCATGGTACACTCCGGCTCCCGTAACTTTGGTTTAAAGATAGCGAATGAATATCACAAAAAAGCCCTTGCTCTTTGCTCCATGTGGTACTCCGAGTTAAGCAGTAAAGAACTTGCCTTTCTGCCCATGAAAACTGCAGAAGGAAAAGAATACATGGAAGCCATGAATTTTGCTCTTGAGTTTGCTAAACAAAATCGTTTTGACATGGTAACTGCTATCAAATCAGTATTTCATGAAGAATTTCCTGATATTACTTTCGATGACATGATCGATATTCATCACAACTACGCGGCAAGGGAAAGACATTTTGGTGAAAATGTAATTGTTCATAGAAAAGGCGCAACATCTGCCCATAAAAATCAAAGAGGAATCATCCCCGGCTCTCAGGGAAGTAAAAGCTATATTGTAAAGGGTAAGGGAAATCCCGAGTCTTTTATGTCTTGTTCCCATGGTGCAGGTCGCAAGATGGGAAGAAATCAGGCAAGAAGAGAATTGGATCTTAAAGCTGAAAAGAAATTTCTTGATGAGCAAGGTATCATTCATAGCATACGAGGGACTTATGATCTGGATGAAGCCACTAGTGCATACAAAGACATTTCAGTGGTCATGGAAAATCAGAAAGACCTTGTTGATATAATTGTTGAGTTAACACCATTGGGGAGCATTAAAGGATGAAAATTGAACTTTTAACTTTGTTTGCGGCAGTCAGCGCAGTTCTAGCCATTCTATTCACTCTGAAAAAAAACATTAAAATGTATTCAATTTTTAAACCCTTAACGACCATATTCATTATTATCATGGCTGTAATCATTTTCCAAAATCAAGGCAGTGATTACAGTAAAATAATGCTCATTGCATTAGTATTTGCCTTAGTTGGTGATGTCTTTTTAATTAGCAACAAGCATTTCATGGAAGGCATGGTCTTTTTCTTTATTGCCCAGATCTTTTTCATTCTCAGTTTTTCAAGCATATTTGGCTTTAACTGGAATATCCTTCTTTTGGTTTTTTTCCTCATTATTGGTTGGGGATATTTTTATTTTCTCAAGAAAGATCTGAAAGAATTATCCATACCGGTCTTTCTTTACATCACTGTTATCGTCCTCATGAGTTGGCAAGCAATCAGCTTAGTCTTTATTGATTCCAGCTTCACCTTTATTTCCATCGGACTGGCATCTTTATTTTTCTTGCTTTCCGACGCTATTATTGCCTACACAATTTTTAAAAAAGATTTTAGGTTTTCGAATATCTTTATCCTATCGACATATTGGATAGCTATTTATACTTTTACCCTTGCGGGACTTTATTTAAACTAAGTATGAGGACCCACTTTATTTAAGGCAGCTTTTTTTTTATTGCAAGAAGGCATAAGTGCGGGGAGAATTATATTAGTTCAAGGCTTACTGGTCCTGCAGTTTGCTCATAGAAAATATTGTTTTAAAACTTCAATTCATTTTGTATCTTTTTTATGAGTTTGAATATTAAATAAAAATGTGGGGAGAAATGGATATCCTAAATTAAAAATTGAGTGTAATAGCAAGCACGCCTATTATAATGCAATAAAAAATATAAATATCACAAATTAAAAGGAGAATTAAAGATGAATAAAACAAAAGATAAAATCATCGAGAAAAATCCTGTGGATAAAAATGATCTACGTGACCCCATTCCCAGTAGAAACCAAAATACGGGAAAACATCCAGGAATAAAAACCGCAGCAGGAGCTCCGGTAAGTGATAATCAAGATACCATGACCTCCGGTAAAAGAGGCCCTGTTTCTCTGCAAGATACATGGTTCTTAGAAAAGATGGCACACTTCGATCGCGAAGTTATACCTGAGCGCAGAATGCATGCAAAAGGCTCCGGAGCATTTGGGACATTTACAGTTACGCATGATATTACCAAATACACTAAAGCTGATATATTTTCAAAGATCGGCAAAAAAACGGAAATGATAGCTCGTTTCTCAACAGTTGCGGGTGAAAGAGGAGCTGCAGATGCAGAAAGAGATATTCGTGGCTTCGCATTAAAATTCTATACCGAAGAAGGTAATTGGGATTTGGTAGGTAATAACACTCCGGTATTTTTCTTTAGAGATCCCATGAAGTTCATTGATCTGAATCATGCAGTTAAAAGAGATCCACGTACTAACATGAGAAGCCCAAATACCAACTGGGATTTTTGGACATCTCTACCCGAAGCACTTTTACAAGTAACTATTATTATGGGAGATAGAGGAATTCCGTCTTCTTATAGACATATGCATGGATTTAGTTCTCACGCATACAGCTTTATTAATGATAAAAATGAAAGGGTCTGGGTCAAGTTTCACTTCAGATCACAACAAGGAATAAAAAATCTGACGGATCAGGAAGCAGCAAAAGTCGTCGGAATGGATAGAGAATCTCATCAGCGTGATCTTTATGAAGCCATTGAAAAAAAGATCTATCCAAAGTGGAAAGTTTATGTGCAAATTATGACTGAAGAACAAGCAGATGCCATGGAAAACAATCCTTTTGATTTAACTAAAATGTGGTTTAAAAAGGATTATCCGCTTATGCCGGTAGGCGAATTTGAACTGAATAGAAATCCTGACAATTATTTTGCAGATATTGAACAAGCTGCATTTAATCCTGCCAACGTCATTCCCGGAATTAGTTTTTCACCCGACCGTATGTTACAAGGACGATTATTCTCTTATGGCGATGCGCAAAGGTACCGTCTGGGTGTAAATCACCATCAAATACCTGTCAACTCACCCAAAGGAGTTAAAAATCCTCATTCTTTCCATCGTGATGGACAAATGCGGGTCGATGGGAATTTAGGAAGCGAATTACATTATGAACCCAATAGTTATGGGAACTGGACAGATAACCCCAAAGACAATCTACCACTGGAAAAAGGTGGAGATGTGGGTAGATATGACTATAGAGAAGACGATTCTGATTACTTTACACAAACAGGACTTCTCTTTAGAGCTATGACAAAAGACCAGAAGCAGGTATTGTTTGACAATACCGCCCGTAACATGGGAGATTCAACTCTTCAAATAAAGCATAGACATATTTACCATTGTTATCAGGCAGATCCTGAATATGGAAAAGGAATTGCAAAAGCATTGCATATTTCAATTGATGATGTGGACTTGAAACTACCCAAGAGAGATTCTCATGAAAACCAGATCAAAGCCAATAATATGCACCCGGAATTAAACACTCCCACTAAACCGATAGACTCCGGAATAGAGATTGATACCAATACCAAAAGCTATATTAAACCTGAAGAAGATCCATGGTTGTTATAAACTCTTAGAAACAAAAGGCAGTATCAAGCATTTCAAATTTGATGCTGCCTTAATTTTTAATTATGAATAAGCAGCTCAAAAGCTAAAAAAGAAAATAAATTTGATGAAAGAGAAGAATAATGAACAAAGTAATTCACAGGGCCGATACAAGAGGTCATGCAGATCACGGCTGGTTAAACACCTACCACACATTCAGCTTTGCCTCATATTATGATCCCGAAAGAGTCCGCTTTGGTTTACTGCGCGTCCTCAACGACGACACCGTCCAGGCAGGCATGGGATTTGGCACTCACCCCCACGACAATATGGAAATTGTATCTATTCCGCTAGAAGGGGACCTGGAGCACAAAGACAGCATGGGAAATATCGCCATCATCAAAGAAGGTGATGTTCAGGTAATGAGCGCCGGCACCGGTGTAACTCACTCGGAATACAATAAAAATAAAGACAAAGAAGTCAAATTTCTCCAGATCTGGATCTTCCCCAACAAAAGAGATGTAGAGCCCAGATACGACCAGATCTCTCTAAGAGATATTCAAAAAAAGAATGAATTTTACCAGATACTGTCACCGAATAATGATGATCAAGGCGTTTGGATATATCAGGACGCTTGGTTTCACATAGGCGATTTTTCAAAAGGACATTCAGAAAAATATAAGATTCAAAAAAATAGCAATGGCGTCTATGCTTTTATCCTTGACGGAACAGTCGAGGTCAATAATGAAAAACTATCCAAAAGAGATGGCATGGGTCTTTGGGATATTGACAGCATTCTTGTTAAAGCTACAGAAAATGCTCGTATCCTTTTAATGGAAGTGCCAATGGGCATTTAAAAAATCTCTAATTCAAACTATGTGCAAGCTGTCTTTATTTAAGGCGGCTTTTTTAATTGCAAGAATGCTTTTACGCAGGGAAGGATAATCTTATCTTAATTTTCACGGGTTAATGATAAAATATATTCTTTTATTACTAGCAAAAGATATTTAAAAGAACAATATTTATGGGTTGAAATAGCCTTAAAAAAGCTGAAAAATATTATTGAAAAATGAGGTTAGGAAAATGGAATTTTTAATTGACGTACTGCGGACAACTGTTTGGCTGGAGATCTTTATTATTTATATTGCTAAGGCAATTGAAGTATCTATGGGGACTTTAAGAATAATTCTGATCAGTAAAGGATACAAAAAAGAGGGAGCTTTGCTCTCCTTTTTTGAAATTCTATTATGGGTTTTTATTGCATCTCAGGTCATTATTGGTATCAGTGATCAACCTTTAAAGGGTGTTGCTTATGCTTTGGGTTATGCAAGTGGTGTTTATTTCGGTTCTATCATAGAAACCAAACTGGCATTTGGGAAAATTGTTATACAGGTCATAGCACCTCTTGAATCCGGAGATAAAATATGTGAGATTCTTAGAAATGATGGCTTGGGCGTCACAAAGATCATAGGACATGGAAAAAATGAGATCAGGGATATTTTAAAAATCTATACTAACAGGCGTGGACATGCAGATATTATCAAAAAAATAAAAAGCATAGATAAACATGCCGTCATATCAATTGCCGACATATCATCAATGTCGGGCGGATATGTATCTTCTTTAAAAAGCGTCTTCAAATAATATTTCATACTAATTTTTTTATGTACAAAAAAGCCACTCAGTATTGAGTGGCTTTTTTTCTATCTGAAACAAAATTTATTTTTTTCTTAAGATATTTGTCTCTGCGCTATTGATAGAGACTTTCTTAAGCTTTTCAAGTCTGGCTGCTTGCGGGTAAGTTTCAAAATTCTTGTTAAGAGAATTGGTTTTTTTATAGTTGGCCTGACCGCCCTCAGTTTTTGCGATCTTAGCTATTTCGACGGGTGTAAAAATATTGGGAAATTCATAAATATAGGTCGCATCCGAAGGGGATCCGGTAAGATCGAAAAAATCATAAACAAAAAGCGAAGAATCAGCATGAGGATCGCCCGCTTCAACACGCATATCCCATTTTACATCTCCCTCTGCTTTCCAGAGAAAAGCCTCACCCGGATATAAAATATCGTCACCAAAATCATCTTCTCCCCAGCTTTCATCAGTTGACTGACTTAAGTAAACATAATAAATAGCACGATTAGGATGAAGATTATCCAGACGGATCTCACAAGCATTGGGTTCTAAAATATAGGTGTATGCATTACCGGGAAACCAGGATTTTGTTTCTTTGATCAAAAACATATATCTACCGGCATATTCTACATCGACAGAAGCATCTACTTGAAAAGGTGCCGTAATTTCATCATTACCAGCAAAATATAAGGGCTGATAATTTTCTATTGAGAACATGGCAGAATCAGAAGATCCATTCTCTATTGTAAGATTCGCTACCGTGGATGTGATCTTATGAAGAATGCTTTCACCATTCGCTACCGATACACTTTGTGAGTACTCTCCTATCCAGTCGCCTGTAGCTTCTACAGAAACATTGGCTAAGGTTCCTTTGACCAGATCAATTGTATAAGTATCACTTGTATCGCCGGATGCCAAAATAATATCAGCTTCATCATTAACACTCAGTAAAACTGAAGAGGGTGTTAAGTTCGCAACTTTTACATAGCCTTCTCCACTACATCCAAAGAGGAAGAATACAATTAATACTAAGGGAAAGATCATTTTTTTCATTTTTCTTCCTTTATTTTTCCAATTTCACAGACAGTCTCAATACCTCCACGAACATTATAGCGCGTGCGGATATATAGTTCTTTGGGATCTAAAAGTTCTTTAAGATCCACATAAAGTCTATTTGTCATATCTTCTTGGTAAATACCTACATTACGATATGACATATAATAATATTTTAATGATTTTAATTCCACGATCTTGTCGGAAGGAATATAAGAAACATCTATCTCTGCAATATCAGGAAGTCCGCTATAGGGACAAACTGCAGAAAATTCCGGATAGTTCAGATGGATCAATTGATCTTCACCTTTATAGGGTATTGCTTCTAGAAGATCAACGCGTATTGCATTATGATCTTCGAATGCTAATTTTAGTCCTTCAGCCTTAGCCATGATTTATCTTCCTTCTTTTGGGCAAATGTATTGATTGTTGCCTAAATATCAAATGCTTTTATTCTCCATTTCAATAGAATGTCATTTCAAGGTTCTTTAACAATTTAGCGATGCAACGATTCAACAACAATTTGTTTCGCCTTTTCTACAATATCGTCGATATTTGTTTCCTTATCAAATTTAATCCATTCGTCAGGAGCATGTTTTCTAAACCAGGTCATTTGTCGTTTTGCAAAGTGGCGTGTATTTTTTTGGATCTCCGATATAGCCGTCTCAAGATCCCAATCCCCATCCAAATGCCTGAATATTTCCTTATATCCTACTGTGTTTAGTGCATTCATTTCGGGGCCATAGCCTTTCTTTAGAAGTAACTGTGATTCCTCTACTAAACCTTCGTCTATCATTTTTTCTACACGACTATTTATGCGCTCGTAGAGATAAGCTCTCTCCGGAGCTATACCAAGAATTAGATGTGGCCAGGGGAATCCTTCATTTTCTTCGCTATAAACTTCCGAGGGCTTTTGTCCGCTAATTGTCCATATCTCCAAAGCCCGACTTATTCGTTTAAGATTCTTAGAGTCGATTTTAGCAGCTTGCTCGGGATCTACAGTTTGTAATTCTTTATATAGCGCCGGCCAGCCTTCTTTTTTTGCTCTCTTAAGAATACTCTCGCGCACATCATGATCGGTATAAAGTTTATCCGAAATCTTGCCTAAAGCTGCCTGAACATATAATCCCGATCCGCCACAGACGATAATATTTTCGCCCTTTTCCATTTTATCGGCAATGATCTTTCGGGCTTCTCTGCCAAATTCTCCGGCGGAAAACAATTCCTCGGGATCTTTGGTGTTTATAAAATAATGCTTTAGGGCTGCTAACTCTTCTTCACCGGGCGTTGCGGTACCAATGTTCATATGCCTGAATACCTGACGACTATCAGCAGAAATGATCTCCGCGCCCAGATAGTCGGCCATTTTTAATGACAGATCGGTTTTACCGCTGGCCGTAGGACCAACAATAAATAGACAAATATTATGTATTTTTTCAGGCTTCATAAAACAATAATGAAAAATCAAAATTCGGGACTGAATGAGTCAAAGCGCCGACAGAGACCACATCCACTCCGGTTTTGGCTATGCCTGCGACGGTTTGCAGATTCACATCGCCCGAAGCTTCCAATAAAATATCGCCATGAGGATGCGCTACTGCAGCTTGCAATTCCTGGGAATTAAAATGATCCAACATAATCATCTTAATAGGATATTTCGCCGCCAGTTTATATTCGTCTAGATTCGTGACTTCTATTTCTATATCCAGATCACGCTTTTGAGCATATTCCATAGCTGAATCAAGTGCTTTTTCAAGTCCACCCGCCCAACGAATATGATTTTCCTTGATCAGTATCATATCGTAGAGAGCGTAACGATGATTCTTGCCGCCACCACAGGTAACGGCATATTTATCAAGAATTCTTAAATTGGGCATGGTTTTACGCGTATCGTAGATATTGCAAGAAGTGCCCTGCGTTTTATCGACAAATTTTGCAGTTAAAGTTGCAATGCCGGACATACGACCCAAAATATTCAAAGCCGTGCGTTCAGCTGTCAGTATGGAGCTTCCCTGCCCTTTGATCTTTAAAAGACATTCACCGGTGATGATTTTATCGCCATCCTTTTTTAAGATTTCAAGCTCTAAACTCTCATCATATAATTCAAATACACGGCGGGCAATATTAATTCCCGAGAGAAAACCATCTTGTTTGGCAATGATCTCGGCTTTGGCATTCAGATTGACTTGCATAGCCTCGGATGTTACATCGCCGCTGCCCACATCTTCTTTTAATGCCTCTAAAATAATTTTATCAATAATGTCCCAGTTAAGTTTTTTATCCATGTTTGACCTATCTTTTGATCACCAATTTATCGTGACATTCACCATCGGCGGTAAAGCTTTTATAGATGAGAGAATGTTTTTTAAACTCAATGGTTTGAAAATACTGCTGTCCTTCTACACCCTTATATGCATAAAGATCGTCGAACTTTGATTTAATGGGATATTGTTTTGATCCTGAAACCGAAATGATATAAGTAACACCCTTTGACCAAGGATTCTTGACTATTTTATCTTCTTTCAGAGGATAAGTTCGGGTATAGGCATGATCATGTCCCTGTAAAACTAATTGTACGCCATACTTTTCAAACAATGGCAAGAAAAGCTCGCGATTTTTTGGATAATCTCTTTCCCATCCACAGGGATAAAAGCCCTGATGAATACCAACAATGGTCCAGCGATTGTCATTTTCTTTAAGCACATCTTCAATCCATTTTGCCTGATCTTCCAAACGCTCATTGCCATTAAGCATAATAAAACGCACACCCTGATAATCAATATAGTAGCAAGTTTCCTCAAGACCTTCGGGGCCATTTTCGGGCAAAGTAAAATGCGGACGCCAGGTTGAAGGCAATTCACGGCGATGATCTCTGTAGGCCCATAAATATTCGTGGTTACCCGGGCACATGATCTGTGGATACTGGGTAAAAGAAGGAATAGCTCCTTTAAAGTAAGCATCCCATTGCCAATTTTCATAAGGATAATCTACCAGGTCACCGGCAACATACCAAAATGCTGCGTCAGGAGCTTCTTTGATAGCTGCTGAATAGATGCGAGGCAGATAAGTCATATATCCCCACTGCGGATCGCCGAGATAAACCATGGTAAAATTATATTTTTCTTTGGATGCTGTTGTAAATGTGTACCAAGGAGTCCAGTCCTTGCCATCACCTACGCGATATGCATATTCGGTGGAAGCTTCCAGATCGTTCATATATGCCGAAAAGGCGTAATGGGCAAGCGTCTTAGTTGTATCTGTATACACTTTATCAGCATAAAGCTCAAGCGTTTCCGAATGTTCGTGTAATTTTACATCATTCGTATTTTTGCTATACTGCACATAAGCCGTATCTACTTTTTCATAAAAGCGAAAAGTTACAGCCATACTGGACTCAGCATCTTCTGTAAGATTCAGGATCACACGCTGAGGTTGCGCGGAATAAAGCATTCCTGAAAAGATCAATAAAACTAAAAATATTTTTTTCATACAAACCTACTTTATTAATAGCATCTTTTTTGTATCAGACCAATTATTTGTCTGCAAGCGATAGAAATATACGCCACCGGGAAGATCCGCTGCATTAAAATGAATGCTATGAACACCGGCAGAACGCATATCATTAACCAAGCTCGTGATTTTATTCCCCTTCAAGTCGTAGATTGAAAGATCAACATGACTTTCTTTGGATAATTCATAACTCAGTGTCGTTGTGGGGTTAAAAGGATTGGGATAATTCTGCAGCAATTTAAAATCTTGCGGAATTATATGATCCTCGTGATCCTCTACAGCTGTCCATGTAGGATAGATGATCCTGATCCTGTCGAGATACAATGAACCTGTCGTTGCTTTATCGTCAATTCTCAATCTGATGCCCTTAAATTTCAGAGGATATAATTGTTCTCCATCAGAGGGTAATAAATTTTTAAGCTCGAGATATTGCGTCCTGTATTCATCACTATATCTGAGAGAAGAAGATGTTTTTACACTGTAGTCCACACCTCTATAATCTTCAAGCAAAATGTAGGCCCAATGTCTTTCATTATCTGATTGAATATCAATAAGAATATCCGAGGGCACACCATAAAGATCAACAGGCTCTGTTTCGAGATAGATATTTCCATCTTCTCTGCCTGTTCTTGAGTAATCAACCTTAATAGCTTTGGTGCCGCTTCCTGCAATTCTGTCGCATAAGGAAACAGATGTTTCATCATCATTGATAAATGAATCACTTCTTATAGTCCATGCATCAAGACTTTCCAATTCATCAATAACAACCTCACCCGAACCGATCTGAATAATGGCATGAACCGTATCTTTTTCTTCGCCGTAGCCAATAATAACAGCAGTCTCGCCATTTTTCTTGCCAATGATCACACCTTCGTCAGATATGTCTGCAATGGTAGGATCGAGAACTGAAAACTTAAATAGATGGTTTCTAAAGCTCAAGAATTCACCTGCTTCATTTCTTGCTTTCACTTCGTATTGAATACTATTGACAGAATCCAGAGTTAGTGTATCAGGATAAACGGATAGATCTGTCAGTTCAATAATATGGACTATAAGTGAATCAGCGGCATCACCGTGCGCAACCTTCAGGTAGGTATCACCATTCTTTTCAAGGGCTGTAAATTGATTGGCATCAAAATTACCAAGAGTATTATCATAGCTTACCGTTAGATCATTCCAAGCAGGGAGACTTGCGGGATTATAATTTTCGTCCCAGCCACTTGCGCCGATATACACGGTCTTATTTTTATAAACAGCTATACTGTCTCTGGGAATTTGTATATGCGTAAAATCTCCGTTTGGTGCGTCCGAAATACATAACATTCCATTAGAGTTCTTTCGCTCACTACCATCTGAAGGTTTATTCATAATGGAATTACGAACAACCATTGTAGAAGAGCCACCTCCATCAAGATTTAAAGCATGAGCCGCTCCCATAAATGAGAAAAAATCAGCCATATGGTGGTAATCCATTCCAATACTGTGAGGTGCACGACCATCAACGACCATTAAAAATAATTTTGTTGAATCGGCAGAAAAGCCAACACCCGTTCTGGGATGACGAACAACATCGGAAGGTGAAACGACATCGACACCATTTCTAAGGAAAAATACTCCACCACCCATAAGTTGAGTTAAGCGCCTGGGGGAATCAGCAAGTTCTTGAACAATTCTAATAGTATCTCCAGGTGCGCAGTTTTTTTCTAAAAAATCCTTTGCGTTTCCTACACCGGAAAGTACGAATTTACCATTGGGTATTGACCTATTCGCCGAAGCCTCGCATGTTTCTATTACTGCAAAAACTGTATCGTTTACATACCAATCACTCACAGGAGTTACAAGACATTCAAAACCTCCGGCTGACGTACCTGTACTAGAGCCATAATAATTATTATACATCACCAGACCATTTGCCGATCTATCTCTATTCACCGCGCTAAGCGTGTAAAGAACATCTTCATCACTGGTATTTTTAGCAATAATCTTGCCCGAAAAGATTACAGAACATATATCAGGTATTCCACCTTCACTATATGTAAAGGCATTTTTGTTTGTTGTATATGCGTGTATAAATTCACCATTGGAAACCTGAAGATTAGAGGGTATCCCGGTTGAAGTATTATAAAAATCTCCATTAGTACCCATAACCACGCGATGGCCTTCTGCATCGTTTCTCTTGCTCATACTAAGAGCATCTTCAAAAGCCCGTAACTTGTCCTGTGCTTTTACCGTTTTAAGCTTAAGATGTGGATTCTTAAGATCAATCTCTGTGACATAAATAGACCAAGGACGCGTATATTCTTCATAATAAGAATAATAAGTGCCCGGTCCGATCTGATAATGTTCAACCAGATGATACTCTTCAGCAAAAATAAAGGTGCTGATAAGCGTCAATAGCGTTAGAATAGCAAGTATTCGTTTCATTTTCTTCCTTTCTTATTTATTAGAAATATATAAAAAATTGCACTATAATTTAAGCTTTTAGTGAGAAAATCAAATAGAAAAACGAGGTAAATTGTGAGATTCAAACAAAAATTCCTCAAGATAGTTTGGCTCAAACTTTGCTTTTGAGTTTGGCTCAAACTCTATTGGGTCAATGGA
>CAZNFT010000037.1:4370-17980 GCA_964572745.1 uncultured bacterium | reverse complement strand
TCCCTTTTTTATAAATTAAAAACCCCCAAGGATATGGAAGCTTTTTTAAACTTTCCAATACATAGGGTCCTATAGGCTGTGCCTCAGAAAAATACTTTAAATAATATCCATTATAATCTAAATTGGAATAATACATATATGCGCTTATTAATGAACTTGCATAAAATTTCATGTAATCTTTGGTGATAAATTCAAAATTACCATCTCCCTGACCATGTTTAATATTCCAGTAAAAGTTAGCTTTTATTGAATCTAGTTTTTGAACCGCACTTGGATATTTCTCTATATTTGGGATTTGCCGATCAGCAGGATATTTCCCATATTTATTTTTCTCTTGTGAAAAAAGTGCTATGCAAATAAGTAATACAGCCAATATTTTACAACAACAACTGACTTGCCTTTTCATATCGCCGCCTTATTTTTTACTGATACATATAATATTATGATTTACATTTTGAGAAGTCAAGGTAAATATAAAAGGATATGGTTATGTAAATTAAATAATACTTACGAGGTTTATTAAGAAATTATTTCTTGAAAAACACCATAAATTTTAATAAAATAGTCGAAACGACCAGAACAGGAGGTTCGGATGAAAAACAAATGGCAGTTACAGGAAGCAAAGGTCAAATTTTCTAAAGTGATCGCTGAAGCAGGCGAACATGGACCCCAATACATCACAAAGCACGGCAAAGAATCCGCAGTGGTGATCTCGATTTCGGATTTCAGGAAATTGACCGAGAAAAAAAATACCTTATCTGCATTTTTTCAAGAATCACCACTATACGGAATTGAATTCGACAGACAGAAGGATAAAGACAGGGAGATAGAATTATGAAATATCTCCTGGATACCTGTGTGATTTCCGAGCTTGTAAAAAAACAACCGGATTACAGAGTAATTGAATGGATAGACGCTCAAGATGAATTGGAATTATATCTTTCAGTGATAACTTTTGGTGAGATTCAAAAAAGCATCTCAAAATTGGATGATCCTGTTAGAAAACAAAAAATACAATTTTGGCTGGAGGATTTGAAAGAGAGATTCTCCGGCCGAATTCATGACCTTGACCTTGATACTCTTCTGACTTGGGGCAAAAACTCCGGCGAATTGAGTAAAGAAGGTAAAAACGTTCCCTCGATCGATTCACTGCTTGGGGCAATGGCAGATCAACATAAGTTATGTTTGGTTACACAGAATGTTGATGATTTTAAGTATTGTGGGGTTGAGATATTCAATCCTTGGGAAAGATAAAAGATTAAGGGTAAAAGATTAAAGATAAGATACAAGAATAAAGTAAATACAAAAAGGTCATCCAGGAAAAATTGTTACTGCAATTTTATCCGGGATCTGTTTTATAAGCTTGAAATGTTAAATCTTCTTTGATGTGAAGTCAGTTAGATCCCGGATAAAATCCTGCAGATTTTTCCGGGATGACTAATTATTTTTATTATCTGTGCAATCTGAGAAATCTGTGGTTCCCAGTCACTATTCCGGATTTACGCTCTTCAGGTATTTATAAAAATCACTTTCGGTTGAAAGGATAAGACTTGTACCAGAATCAAGTGCTTGCTCGTATGTTTCCATGGTTTTCATAAAAGCGTAGAATTCGCGCGATGCGGTATTCTTGTTATAGGCATCGTTGTAGATTTTCGCAGCCCTAGCATCTGCTTTACCCATAATTTCTTGGGCGGTACGCGTGGCTTCAGACTGGATACGTTTGAGTTCGCGTTGCTTTTCACCGGAAATACGAGAGGCTTCACCTTGTCCCTCAGAACGATATTTATCTGCAATTCGTTTACGTTCTGTGATCATTCTTTCAAAGACAGTCTTTTGAACTTCTTTGACGTAATTAACGCGCTTGATCTGAAAATCAAGGATCTCAATTCCTAGATCCTGAACGCGGTCAACAGAGGCAACAAGGATCTCGTTAGCAATCATATCGCGACCGTTCGTAATGGTTTCTAAACTATCACTATCCATATCCAGGCTTGGATCAGCCAAAGGTGTACGGTTAGACGTTCTCACCATTTCAATAAGATCATGTTTAGCGAAAGCAGTCCGCGTTTCTCCATCGATAATATCATCTATACGAGATATTGCGCCGCGTTCATCGTGCAGGCGTTTGTAGTATAGTAATGGATCTACAATGTGCCAGCGCGCATAGGTTTCTACCCAGATATATCGTTTGTCTTTAGTGGTCACTTGGTTGGGATCTCCACGCCATTCAAGAAAACGTTTATCAAAAACATGTATTATTTCTACAAAAGGTACTTTTAAGTGTAGTCCGGGTGATAAAACCGTACGGACAGGTTTACCAAAGCGGGTAACAATGGCTTGTTGCGATTCATCTATGACATATAATCCACTTGCAATAAGAACGAGTAGCAAGAAGACCACGACGCCAAGAATAATTGATGTAGTTCTTTTCATTTTGGCCTCCTTATTTATTATCTAGGTTTAGTAAGGGCAGAACACCACTACTTTGTTCATCAATGATGTATTTCTTTTCCATCACAGGAAGAACCTTGTTCATGGTTTCAAGATAAATTCGCTGACGAGTGATCTCGGGTGCTTTTTCGTATTCTTCCAGTACGGCTAAAAAGCGAGATGCATCACCCTTGGCACCATTAATACGCACAGATGCGTAACCTTCGGCGTTTTGAATGGTTTGTTCAGCCTGACCTCTGGCTCTGGGAATAACTTTATTGTATTCTGAGCGAGCCTGGTTTATCAGTTTTTCTCTATCTTGTTGTGCCTGGTTAACTTCGTTAAATGAAGCTTTAACTTCATCAGGTGGATTTACATTTTGCAAAACAACCTGTTTAATGCGAATACCGTTCTCGTACTGGTTACATAATTCTTGTAAACCTTCTTCTACTTTTATGGTGATCTCTTGACGACCTACAGTCAGTACTTCGTTCAAGGTGCGGTCTCCCACCACTTCACGCATGGTAGCTTCACTCATATCGCGCAGAGTTTCTTTGGGATTTCTTACCTTAAAGAGAAACTTATAAGGATCTTCAATACGATACTGTATGATCCAATCAACCACAATAACATTCAGATCTCCGGTTAACATCACTGATTCTGATGCGTAGTCACGCGAGTGATGTGATCTGACCCCGGCTGCAGTGGTCCTGAAACCGAATTCTTGTTTTAATTGCCGCTCTACAGCAACCTGGTAAACCTTATCGATCAGCGGAATTTTTAAATGTAGTCCGGGTGTCGTGGTCTTTGTGTATTTGCCAAAGCGCAGTATGACTCCAACGTTCTCAGCTTCAACAATATAAAAACCACTTAGGATCGCGATCACAAGAGCAAAGACGATTCCGATCTTTATGATTTTTTTGGCGTTGAGCGCCACACTTTGCATGACATCTTCTGCATTTGCCATTTTTCCTCCGTTTATGTTTTCAAAAGAATATAAAAAATTATTTATCAATTTGATATATATTTCGTAATTTTCACTTTGTTAACAATCTCAATCACTTAGGAGTTCCCATGAATCCACTTATATCTGCCCTTAATTGCGATAAATCGATCTTTATACAAGCTTGTGCAGGTGCGGGAAAAACCTTTGCCCTCACTAAACGCTATGCTGCTATTCTTGATCGTTTTGCCCAAGAAGCTGAAAATGGAACGCCAATTGAGTCTATAGATCCTAAAAAAATTCTTGTTATTACCTTTACCAAGAAAGCTGCTTCGGAAATGAAAGAACGTATTTATAAGGATGTAAGTCTGCTTTTATCGGGAGAAGTTATTGAGGATATCGAAAAACAAATGCCGGGTTTTGGCAAGACTTTAAGGACGCAGGGAAATGAAAAACTTAAGAATTATAAAAAACATTTAAAGGATAACTTTTCTCAAAATGCTATTTCCACCATTGATTCCTTTTGTGCAAGTGTACTCAGAGAGTTTGCATATAAACTTGACCTGGATCCGCAGTTCCTGTCTCAGGATGACCATGATGCCAAACGCCTGCTGAATGAAAGTCTGGATACATGGATCTCTGAGAGACTTAGAAACGACAGCGAGTGTTTTGATAATTTACTCGAGGAGTTTTCTTTTTATCAGATCAAAGAGATCTTAAAAAGCATGTATGCATCACGGGAAGTATTGGATGAATATCTTGTGGAATTTGAAAGTAAGAATGATGAAAAGATCTGGAAAGATTGGCTTAAGCGTTATACACCGAATGTGAAACTTGATGATCTAATCTTGGTTTTTAAAAGTCTTTGGAAGGAGGCTTCGTCTCTTTGCAAAAATGACAAAGATGCTCTTTTTATTGGATTAAAGGAAATGCATCAGCAATTATCAGAGCTTGATATCTCTGATCCTTTGGAATATCGTGCTACTTTTGTTTCTGAGATCCTTCGTAATAGTGTTTTTCTTACAAAAGCAGGCACTTACACAAAAAGACTAAAAGGCTTAGCTACAAACTGGAGTGATAATAAAGAGAAAGTCAAAGACTGGTTTGAATTGCTGAAAAATACAGTCGATGAAAAAGAAATTTCGTTAACACCAAGTCCTGTGGACAAAAAGATCATTCCTTTGTTAAAGAATTTCATCGCTTTCTATAGAAATTTTAATGCTTACTATCTGGATATTCGCATGCAGCGCGATGTTTTGGATTTTTCGGATGTCATTATTCTGACACATAAATTACTGAGTGAAAATCCGGACGCCAGAGCTATTCTTGGGAAAAGATACAGACATATTATGGTGGATGAGTTTCAGGATACCAATCCCCTGCGTTGGGAGATCATTAAAATGATACTTGATGCAGGAGAAGATATAAAATTATTCATTGTCGGAGACAGAAAACAATCCATTTACCGTTTTAATAACGCCGATGTGACCGTGATGAATACAGCTGAAGATCTGGTGAAAGAGATCCAGGGAGAGGCTTTGGATTTTAATGACAATTATCGTTCTTCGCAGGATTTTATTGATGAGGGGATCAACACTCTGATGAGCAGCATCATGAAAAGGCCGGGTGAAGAAAAAGAAGCCTACGAAGCGGATTTTTTGGAAACAAGTTCTCCTATCAACAAGGAAGGTATTTCTCCGGCTATTGAAAAAATATGGTGTGAAAGTGATATGGAAGAGGAAGATTATCTGCCTGCTTATCATACCGCTCATCAGGTAAAACGCTTGCTGGCTGAGCATCAGGGAAGCAAGATCGATCCCGGTGAGGATAAAGCACTCATTGCTATTTTGCTTAGACGCTATACTAAGCTATCGGATTATTTACAGGCCTTTACTGAGCTGGGCATTCCTGTTTCTATTGTAGGTGGCAAAGATTTTTATTCGTCATCCGCTTTGAAGGATATTTTTTATTTTATATCGGTTTTAGATAATCCGCATGACGATCATGCTTTAATAGGACTTTTGCGCTCGCCATTTTTTGCTTTGCCGGACCCCAAAATACATTTGCTTAGTAAACGCAAGGATCTAAGTGCTTTTAGTACTATGAGCAGTTTTCCGGAACTCAGGAATGCTTATCAGGATATTTTAAGCTGGCAAGAAGCAAGTAAAACACAGTCCATCGATGAGTTGATCGCCGGCATTCTTGATGAGGATGATCGAGAGTTGGGCTATGTTTCGGAATTGATGCCGGAACAACAATTGGCAAATTTTGACAAAGCTTTGAATATCCTTCGGGCTCAACAGCGCGCTGGTTTAACATTGCGCGATATACGAGAATTTTTATATTATCAGATCAAAGTCGGGGCAGATGAAAGTCAGGCAGAATACTCCGCAAAAACTCGAGTCCATATTATGACCGTGCATAAAGCCAAGGGACTTGAATATCCCATTGTGATCATTCCTGAAATGAATCAAAAGGGTGCACATGATACCGGAAAATTCCGTTACGGTCGCTATGAGGAATTCCCCGAGATATCCTTATCTTTAAATGAAGATGAAAAACCCGGTTTACTTTTACGGCTTAAGGATATCACCAAGCGAGAAGAAGAGGCTGAAGATAAGCGGGTTTTTTATGTAGCTGTGACCCGTGCAAAACATAAAGTGGTTTTATTGTCCGAAGGCAAAAAAGCTACGGCCAACAGTTGGTGGAGCAAATATATTTTAGGGCTTGATGACAGTGCAGAAAAAGATGATTTTCTTATAGAAAACTGGTCTGAGGATATTCAGATTATCAATAAAGAAAGAGTTTTTGCTGTGGATATGGATACTAGCAAGGAAAGTCTTTCCTGGAAAGAAAAAACACATTACTCAGAAGCCGGGAAATATATTTATTGTTCACCTCATGATCTGATGGGAACAAAGCAAGAATTTGATTTTGAGGAAAGTAAAACAGGGCTCGGTACAGCTCCCGGAAAATTATACCACTATTGCATGGAAAGATCTTGGCTGAATAGTGAAGACCATATCAAAGAAATTAATGAGCACATATCGCTGGCATATCCGCTGGTTGACCGCAAAGCACTTCTTGCTAAAGTAAAACCCTGGCTGGAAAACACAAGTAAACATAAACTTGCCGAGATTTTGCAAGACCCGAAAATTGAAAAATACCCCGAGTTAAATATAAAGGCCTGGTTGGGCAATGATAAAGACGTGTTTCAGGTTAATGGTATTATTGATCTACTTTATAAAGATGCTAATTATTGGTTTATTTTAGACTATAAAACCGATGCCAATATGCGCTTGCTTGCATCGTATAAAAAACAATTACAAACATATCAATGGATGCTGAAACAGATCTACGGCATAGAGGCGAAGGCACAAATATACTTTGTATCGCTGAATGAAGTAGTCGAGGTAAGATGGCAGGAAAACTATTTTGACGAGCTGGCTTTAGGCATGGAATTAAAAGCTCAATTACCGATCAGCGCTATGGATATTTCAAACTTGAAAGCAAATTTAAAAGAAGGCAAACAGCTTATCTTATGCGCATCGGCTCAACACGAAGAACAGGTTTATCTTGCGCTGGCAAGAGACGGGCTTTTAGCGCCTGATATTAAAGTTAGCACGCTAAGCAAATTTTTGCATGAAGATAGCGAAGCAGTTTTATCTCAGGACAGATTACGCCTTATGATCAGACAAAACCATCTTGGAATGAAAAATGGAACAGCCGACCATTTAGCCAAAGCATTGCGGAACGAAGAGCTGGTTAAAGGCCGGGTAAAAGAAGAATTTAAGAGCTTTTATAAAGGCATACATGATCAGGTAAATTATGTATCGGCGGACCAAATTTATAAAATTATATCTGTAGAAGCCGAGAGTATCATATTATTGGATGTTCATGTGCAGACAGAACTGGAACAAAAAGTGATCGATAAATTAAAATCCGAAACCGAGCTGATAGAATTAAGTCTTATAGATGGAAAACCGGTAGAAAACTACACGCTTATAGAAGCCTTTTCACCTCGTGAAGAAGTGCTGGCTGTGGCAAAGCATATCAATGAAAATGTCGCCGCAAATGAGCAAGTGATGATCGCTGTTGCTTCCATGGAAAAATATGCACCGCATTTGCAGCGACAACTACCCAAGTTTGGGTTAAGGGCGCGCTATATAGGGCCTCGTTCACTTTATGACTTTCCCTGTATTGCCTTGTTAATGGATTATTTAGAATTGACCAATAAAATGAATCCCGCTTGGAAAGATGTATCACCCATATTATTGCATCCTCTAATGAAAGCCAAAGATGAGCTCTATATTTACGATAGAAATATCAGAAAATATCCCATGGAAGAGCGAGATCTTCCTCAGGATGCTCTTGATCTTATAGCCGGGCTTAGCAAGAATATTGACGAAGTATTAAAGAAAACCTCTAAATTTGTCGAGCGTATTAAAAGCAATCAGAATATGGATATGTGTAAAGCTTGTGATAAATTCATTGATCTGCTTGAGGCGAGCATTGAGGATTTGAGCCGGGTTGGACATATTGATATGAGTGCTATTATCCATGAAATGGCTCTTCGTGTTAAAAAAGAGGGTATTCCGCGCAGAGATCAGTGGAATGGTATTCCCATTGTTGGTTTGCTGGATAGTTTAGGTGTTCAAACAGATAAACTCTATGTGCTTGGTATGGTAGAAGGCGATATTCCTCGACAGGAAGGCGATAATCCATTTTTCATCAAGAATAAGGATTACTCCCTGGCCTTGAATCATCATTTTATGGAGGAATGGTTGAAGTTGGGCGAAAATGTGATCTTTGCTACATCCACTCATGCCGAAAGCGGTGAAGAGCAAAATCGCTCCTCCTTTCTTGAAGACATAAATCTTAAAATCATAGATGATGAAATTACGGGCCGCAGAGAAGAGCTACTTT
The DNA here is from genome assembly GCA_964572745.1 of uncultured bacterium. Taxonomy (GTDB): domain Bacteria; phylum Fidelibacterota; class Fidelibacteria; order Fidelibacterales; family Fidelibacteraceae; genus M50B103. The sequence goes on along the minus strand of CAZNFT010000037.1, from coordinate 9,681 downwards.
TATATCAGGATAAAAAGATCAGGCAGGGCGAGTCTGTTTTAATTGAACGCCACCATGAAATTCTTGATGGAAAACGAGAAAAATTTAGTGGAGATGTGGGCGAAAAAGAAACTGCTTTTGAACTGTCTGTGACGCAGGTTGATACGCTTCTTGCCTGTCCTATGAAATTTTATTTTGACAGGGTTATTAAATGTTCGCCTCTGGATGAGGATGAAGTTCTCTATTGGAGCAGCAAGAGAGGGAATGTTATCCATAAGACCTTTGAGATTTTCATTGGCAAGAAGGGATATTCGCTGGAAATGGAAGCGGCATTGGATCTGATGCGCGACTGTTTGGATAAAGCCCTGGATGAAGAAAAGATCGACAAAGATAATCCTCTTGAAATGGACCATTTTAGGTACTATAGCAAGAATTTTGAACTTGGATCCCCAAAAAACTGCTTGGTCAAAAATCTGGATCTTATTGATAAAAAATATTCGGAATACACTGATATCCAGAGTGAAAAAGCTTTCAATAGCCTTCAATTTGGGCACCCTGAGCTTAATATAAATTTACGAGGTCGTATTGATAAGGTCATGATTAACAAAGATGAAGCAAAACTTATAGCATCAGATTTTAAGACCGGAAGCATTACAGCTAATTATTTGTCAAAAATGCTTTTATCACAACTTTATCTCTATTTGAAATATTGTGAAAGAGAATATCCAAACTATGAATTGAAAGCTCTTTATGAATTGCTTAAAGATCCTAAAACGACACGATTACAAGAATATGTTTTAGATGATGGGGAATTTAAGCAGGGCAGGAATAGCTTTGTTATCCGGGAATTTGAGGAACATTTAGGTGATCTTTTTTCTCAGATTGCTGATGGAAAATACTATATTACAGAGAAAGCCTTTAAAGATGCTTGTAAAAATTGTGCTTACGAGGGCTTGTGTAGAAAAGATACGCGATTGAAAGAAGGCGCGTGGAAATCTGGAAATGTTGATAGTTGATGGTTGATGGTTGAAAAATTGAGAGATACGCAATGCATTGTGTCTGTATAAATTTTTTCTTATTCCGGCTTTTGGTACACCTTCGCCACCACCTTCGCCTCAGCCTACGTCAAGGCTATGGCGGACCAGAAGGCTTCGGTACGTCTTCGACTTCTGACTTTTGACATCTGGCTTCTGCTTAGTTCGGATATCAGGTTGTGACTACAGTTAAAAATGGAGAAAAATATAATGAATGAATTTTTGGTCAAGGAACTCAAAAGAGCTCAGAAAGAGGGCAAACTTGGAGAAGTTACTATTGAAAACATTAAGAAGTGGATCAGACAAAAAAAAACTAAACAAATAGCATTTCTGTTTTTAGAATCTGTTGTTCTTTTAGGTATTGGTGCCGGGAATCTTTTTAATAGCCCGCCTAAATCTTTTCCATTTGCTCTGGGTCTATTTTGCATTGTTTTTTGGTTTTTTCTAGCGTTTAAGATCAATCAGTATCTAAAAAAAATCGAGTCCAAAGATGAGGACTTAGAAGAGATTTTGCGTCACCTAACAGAGAATATTGACTAAGCCAATACATTTCAATATTGATAGCAAAAGAGCGAGCTTCCCTCTATCACCGAATTACCTCTGCTTAGCTACTTTCTGTCGACTATATTTCCGTTTCTGAATTAGCATACCTTTGCCTCTACCTACGCCACCAATTTCGCCAAGGCTTCGTCGCTCAGGAAGGCTAGGGGCTAGGGTGCGTTTTTAGCTTCTGAATTACTCCTACTTTAGCAATATCAGTTTTTGCACTTTCATTTTTCCATTGAAGCTTAGATTTGCAAAATATACACCCGAAGGATAATCTTTTGCATTCCATATCAGGGAATGAGAGCCTTTTGATAAACCGGTATTTACCAGGGTTTCAACAAGTCTGCCATTGATATCATAAATGGAAAGGTTTATCTCATTGTCGTAGCTAAGTCTGAACTCTATAGTTGTGCTGGGATTAAAAGGATTGGGATAGGCAGTGTTTAGCTCAAAATCATCTAGAATTTGTGCAAAAATATCTTCTACAGACACCTCATTGGCTGACTCAAAGAAATCAACAACACGCCCCATAAGATCAATTCGTTTGTCTTTTCCTTCTATAGTCTCAAAAGGGAAGCCCAGAGTAATGACTTTTCCGGTATCGCTGGAAGTTCCAAAGGGACCAACATAAGCAACGCCGGCATAGTCGGTACGGGTATAATGTAAAATAAATCTACCACCATTACTTGCCTTGATAACATCAGGATAATCTTCTTGGTAAAGTGCAGATGAGCCACCATAACTAAAAGATAATCCATCAAAGCGGGTATTGGCTCTGCCATAAATAGTGTAGTCACCGGAATCATCAGCAACATATTTTGCTTTTAGATAGTTATTATAAAAGTTTTTGTCTGAAGTTGAGCCTTTATAGTCAATATCGTAGGCGATTTCTGAGCCGGAAACAAAGAGACAACCTCCTTGTTCGAGATAAGTTTTAACATGAGTTTGCTCAGTATTGTCAAAAGTTTCATCTGATCTACTTTCATCACCGCAAAACCAAAAAACATAATCATAATCAGCAAGAAGAAGATCTCCATCAATGATGGCCTGATTATCGCAAGTAGTATAGCCCCAGGTTTTTGGTAGGGCATCGGCATAATATCCTGAAATAAAATGATAGGGTAAATTCCAACCTTTATCGTTTGAAACACGGTCATAACCATCAACGATCAAGGCAAATTTATCTATCGAGCTTTCTTTTATAAAATAAGTATCAGAAGGATCGCCGGCCTTTCCTTTGTAATAAGAGATCAATTCTATAGATCTTTGGCAAATAGGATTAATGGCTTCTAATTTAATTAATAAAGAGTCGGCCGGATACATGATTTCTTTATGTCCGCTTTTACCGGCATCAAGATCTACAACCAGCAAGACAGAATCGACATTATTAACAAAATCCCAACGCAGATCCCAGCTTCCGTCATCATTATGTGTGATGGAATGTATTCTTGCCTGGCCGGGTATATCATCGTAAGCACGGACAGCCGCATTGGCAACTGCCTGGCGTATCGACGATACACTGGCAGCGTCGTTGGGATAAACACGGTTGGTCAATAAAACAACAAAGAGTTCCCGCGTGGGATCAATAAATGCCGAGGTGCCTGTATATCCTGTATGGCCATAATTTAGTTCTGACATAAGCGATCCGGCAGAAGACCCGTTAATGCCCCAACCATAGGCACGACTACCGGCTGCAGATTGTAAAGTTGTAAAAAGTACAACAGTCGTGGAATCGACATATTTAGTTCCATCAAGACGCCCATGATTTAGCATTAGTTGGGAAAACTTAGCAAGATCACCCGAGGTGGAAAACAAACCGGCATTCCCCGAATATCCATCTAATCCTGCTGCCAATGGATCATGGACAGATCCCTGCAGTGATGGCGTTGTGGGAAGACAGCGGGATATCAGAGAATCTTCAGGACAGAAGATGGAATTTTCCAATCCCATGGGATCGGTAAAAACTTTTTTATAAAATTCCCACATCATCATGCCTGTAGCTTCTTCAACTACGCGCATATTCATAATAAAATTCAGGCAAGAATAGGTATAATTTCCGATAGATTTTGCCATGCTGATATTGTAGATCTTATTTAAAGTTTCAGAGCGAGTAGAGGCCGCAGATGTATAAGCAGGCAATCCACTGGTATGAGTCAGCAGATGCTTAACTTTGATAGAGCCTTTATTATTGTTATCAAAAGCAGGAATATGATCTTTTACATAATCTTCGGGTGAAACGAGTCCGGAATCAATACATTTCATCATACACATTGATGTTGCAAATACTTTTGTTAGTGAGGCCAGATCGAAAATAGATAGAGTATCAACTTCAGTCGAAGATGCATCGTAGGTAAAATTTCCATAGGCATGATTGTATAACACTGAGTCCGCAGTTCCAATCGCAACCGTAGCTCCGGGGAAGATCTTGCTTGAAATAGCGTTTAGAATAACATCATCGACCTCTTGGAATTTGTGTCCCGCAAAGAGCAGGGAACAGATCAGAAACAGTGGAAATAAGCGTTTCATATTAGTGCCTCATTTAATTATGTATTTCAAGGAAGTTTATAAATTTTTATAGAAGGAAACAAGAGAAGATGAAGAATAAGAGTTAAGGAAAAGAATAAGGTTAAGCATTGGGTTGAGGTTAAGAAGAGTGGATGTATGGGAGTGGGAGCGCAATGAATCGCTGGTGTACATATCACAAGAAAGAGGTTCTGCGAAAACGGTTCAACTATTTTTTATTCTTTTTTTTAGGATCTTCATTTACAAAAATTTTCTCAATTCCAAGATTAAGGTCTGTTTCTTTTTTGAGGAGTTCAACACTTCTTTTGACAATATTTTCCTCGTAAAGAACCAGACTAAGATAGAGTAAAAAAAGAGTGGTTGTAGCAACGAACCATATTTCAAATATCCCGGACATGCCAAAAATCAGGATGGATAAAAAGCTCCCACCGATAATGATATATCCCCATAGACGATTGGCTTTTCGTAGGCGGGGATTATTTGTACTTATAAACCGGATAAATGGAAACAAACCAAGTATCAATAATAAACCATAGTTAATAGAAGTAAGAACATGTACAAAATGCCAGAAGGGGAAAAGGTCTCTCGCAGCCGGAATAATTGCCGTAAGCACAAGAGCAATTGAGGCATAAATAACCAGAGTAGATGCTTTTTTTTGCTCATATTTTTCTAGTTTAAATAAAGCGATGCAAGCAGTTTGGATGGACAAACCGGCTATAATTGCCCAGATAATAAAGACCTGTCTGTAGTTAAAAAAATTACCGATATTGCTGAGGGTATATTTAAAGGGATTTTCAAGTGTACTGTAAATAGCTGTCATGATGAGTGTGATCAAAAGTCCGCTCATAACAATGATACGATTACGGCGTTGTTTATAAAGCTCAGAGATCTCACTTATATTTTCCTTATGAAATTCCGGATCATGGATCTTGTTTTCTTTTTTTGGAATTTTCGTTATTTTCTTTTCTTTAGACATTTTATCTGATCTCCTTTTATTACATAGACATATAATCCTAATATAATTCTTCAAACCTGAATGAGCAATGAACTTTAAAAAAGTAAAAGGGAAAAAGGAGATCTATTGACCCAATAGAAAGTGAAATCTATTGACCCAATAGGAAGTGAAATCCATTGACTCAATAGAAAGTGAAATCTATTGACCCAATAGAAAGTGAAATCCATTGACTCAATAGAAAGTGAAATCTATTGACCCAATAGAAAGTGAAATC
>CAZNFT010000037.1:0-4270 GCA_964572745.1 uncultured bacterium | reverse complement strand
CAATAGAAAGTGAAATCTATTGACCCAATAGAAAGTGAAATCCATTGGCTCAATAGAAAGTGACTATAAAGCTTATGCAAATATTAGAGAGCTTTTAATTTTTTCTTTAGTCTCGAGCTTGTATTAAATCTTTTCGTAGGCGTTAAATTCGTATTCATTAAAGAGCTCAATATCAATGATGGGTCTGTTTTTGATATCTAGTCCGTATGTTTTGCAAATATTTGAGTGAGTGATCCTATCAAGAAGTTCCGGCGAAGCGCCCTTACTTTTTAGTATAGCAATAAGTTTGGGAAGTATGGGCAATCCGGGAATACCCGATGCATAGGGTGGATTTAATTTTTCACTCCTCAGATGAGGCGCATGATCACTTTCTACCCAATTAATGCGTTCTTCCAACAGCATTTTTAGTAAAGCCTTTTGTGCGTTTTGGGACCTTAAAGGTGGATTCATTTTAAGCAAAAGTCCATCGCTTTTTTTCATCATATTATCATGAAGCAAAAGATGGTGGGGCGTTACACCGCAGCTTAGGGTAAAATTAATGCTTTCTCTGGCTTGCTCAAGAAGCTCTATACTTTCGGGCAATGAAATATGTGCGACATGTAAAGTGCCTTTAAAGCCCGTAATTTTTGCAAGATAGATCATTTTAGAAATAGAATTTAATTCTGCAAGAGGAGGTCTTGCTTCGCAATGCGAGATAGGACGAGCAGGATCCCATAATCCCGGAATAAAATCAGCTTCGTTTTCGCAATGAATGGCAAGGAGTCCTGTGTAGTTTTTTTTAGCTAAGCTATCGAATACAAGTTTTTGCGAGACTGTATCAGGAATAGATAAGTCGCCTGTCGATTTCCCCGCAAAAAGTTTAAGTCCTACAACTTGCTCAAATTCACGTGTGCATGCAACAGCCTCTTTGATCTGTTCCGGATCTTTAGTTAATCCACCATACAGGCCATAAAAAACCGAAGAATTTGCCTCTTTGGCCCGATCCAGTCTAGCTAGAATAGAAGCCCTATCCAAAATGGGAGGACTTGTGTTCGGCATATCAAAAACTGCAGCCAAACCAAGCTTTTCCGCGACAGCTAAGCCATGGCGAATGCTTTCTTTATACCTTTGTTCTCCATCGCGGAGATGTACATGTGGATCGATCATAATAGTAAGGACTCGTAAAATCTAAGAGCTCTATTCCTGATAGAAGTAGAGACGGAGCATTGCTCCGTCTCGTATTGTAAATTTCAAATAGTTTGTGTTTGTTTTTCTTTTGCTAGGATTGTTTAGGTATTTCAACAGTCCAGCCGTATTTATCTTTAAGTTTGCCATATTGTATGCCTAGGAGCTCGTCATAGATCTTTTGCGCATAGGGGCCAACTTCTTCCTTATTGATAATAATATCTTTGCCATCGTCATAACCAATACGTCCCACCGGTGCAATAGTTGCAGCAGTTCCGGTGCCAAAGCAATCTTGCAATTTGCAACTTTCGGAGGCATCGATGATCTCTTGCAGAGAAATGCGACGTTCTTCAACTTTCCAGCCAAGATCTCTGGCAAGATGCAAGACGGATTCGCGAGTAATGCCCGGAAGAATTGTACCTTGTTTTAGACTTGGTGTAATGAGAGTATCGTCGATCACGAACATCATATTCATGGTTCCGACTTCATCGATATATTTATGCTCTTTGTAATCCAGCCACAATATCTGTTGATAACCTTTTTCCTGAGCTTCTTTGGCAGCGTAAAGAGATTGTGCATAATTTGCGGAAGCTTTTACATGTCCTGTCCCTCCAAGAGCGGCACGGGTGTAATTCTTGGTAGCATAAATACTGAGCGTTTTCAAATTCTTGCCATAATAGGCATCGACGGGAGTCATAATAACCATATAACGATAAGTATCGGCAATTTTAACACCCAGGGCAGGATCCATGGCAAAAATAAAAGGTCGGATATAGAGAGATGAACCCATATGTCCAGGTGTGAATTCTTGATCCATTTTTACCAATTCCATTAATTCTTCGAGAGTTTTCTTCTCATCTGGCATTAGGGGGATAGCAATACGCTCTGCAGAATAGTTGAGGCGATGAATATTTTTTTCGGGACGGAAAAGACGTACGATACCATCTACACCTCGGAAGGCTTTCATACCTTCAAAAATACTTTGACCATAGTGCAGGGTAATATTTGCGGGTGAAACAGGAAAATCTCCATAGGGGATGATCTCAGTTTCTTGCCATGCCTTATCCTTGTACTTTTTGACGATCATATGGTCGGTGTAATATCTGCCAAAACCCAAATCGCCAAAATCAACTTCGGATATTTTGCTGACTGATCTTTTGTTCACTTTCATAAATCACCTCATTCTATCTGTTAAGCTGAGAGATCAGCTTGTTATTTTTATTCCAATAAGCGTGTATAGTGTAAAGTCCGTTAAAAAACATTCATTTAAAAACTTCTATCATCAAAAAAGTGATGACTATTCTTTGTTTAAAAAATTATAGATCTGTTGATAAACATTTTCACAATAATCGGGATCCGTGAGAAAATCTTTACCGTCGGTTTTGATCACTAAGACTGGAATTTCTTTGCTTTCCAATAATTCATTGATCCAGCGATCGTAGTAAATATTTAAAAGGTGAAGGTATTCAAGGTCTATATCTTGTTCATAATCACGCCCGCGTTTCTTGATGCGGGAGATCAAAGCATCTGTGGAAGCCTGAAGATAGACAATGAGATCCGGGGGACGAAGGTAGGAGGTCATTTCACCGAATAATTCCTGATAATTTTCCCAATCTCTGTCATCCATATTTTTCATATCATGAATGGATCTGGCGAAGATCTTTGCATCTTCATAGATTGTACGATCCTGGACAATAGTATTGCTTAGCTTTTGTATTTGCTTTTGCACCTGAAATCGTTTAGATAAAAAATAGATCTGCAGATTAAAGCTCCAGCGAAGCATATCGCCATAAAAGTCCTTCAAATAAGGATTATCCACTACGACCTCGTAGTGTGGATCCCACCCAAAGCGCTTACACAGCAAGTCGGTGAACGTTGTTTTACCTACGCCGATATTTCCGGCGATACCTACAAAATGATGTTTCATAATAGTGTCAATATTTAATCTTGTAAATGTAGTAAAAAAAACTCAAAGGTAAAAGCGTAAATCGTAAGATGTGAGACCCTTCTACGCTTCGAGAGATCGTAGCTTCCATCCTAGGCTCATCGAGCTTCGGACGGCGTGGCGTTGGACAGGCAAAAGACAAATTTCAAAAAACCAGGGCATGAGACATAAGATGTAAAATGGCGAGAGAGAAGAACTATGAATTATTAACGATAAATGATAAGAAAATATGATATCGGGGGTGAGAGGGATTTTAAGTCCCTTGTGTTAAGGCATTACGATCGACATTCACATATGAGTTTCATTTCGAACTAAGAAAAATCTTCGATTCTCACCAGCGGCACCTTGATTTTATCAATTAATATGTGACATACATCACGCTTACTGGTATCCAACAGATTTCTATTAAAATATATTGTGTATTTCAGATATAAAAAGGAGTTGGGTGATGAAAAATGAAATAATTCTATATCAATTAAATGAGCTTCCTTCACGTATTGAGGTGAGAGTTGAAGACGAGACTGTTTGGTTAAATCGACAGTAAATAGGCATGTTTTTTGCGCTCAGCTGGCTTTCTAAATTTTTTCAACTATCTCCCGGAGAATTTCGCCTTTTAAACATTCTTCTGCATACATCTTTTTTAAACGTCTGTTTTCTTGCTGGAGTGCTTTCATCTCTTTCATTAGTGATACATCCATACCACCGTATTTTGATCGCCATTTATAAAATGTTGCGTGACTTATGCCTATCTCTTTGCAAAGATCCGGGACACGTTCTCCCTTTTCTGCTCGATTGATAATTGTGATGATTTGACTGTCTGAAAATTTTGATTTCTTCATAGAATTCTCCTTTGTTTAAATTAACTAGAAAATTCTACTTTTAAACACTTTTTTTCGGGAGGATTGCAATATGTCGTACTGATAAATTTGAGGCACTTTTTCCGAAGAGCGGATTTTTTTGGAGGGACTCGGTTAGCGAAAATAAGATATTTTTCAGTCAGTGGATGATGGATTTATAGAATATAGCTACAACATGGCAGGTGAAAAATAGTCATTTATTTAAGGAAATTATTATTAGAACCCTTTGCATAAGGAAATATTAAACTTTAATTCCTAGATTCAAGTAGTAAGTGCAATTTTATAATTCTTAAAAAATACTTCA
>CAZNFT010000036.1:13599-18253 GCA_964572745.1 uncultured bacterium | reverse complement strand
ACGCGCTCGACGGGCCAGTCCATATTAAAGGGCGGATTCGCCAAGACAAAATCAGCTTTCAGCTGTTTGTGTTGGTCGTTGGTAAAGGTATCGGCATTGAATTGTCCCAAATCGACTTCAATCCCGCGAATGGCGAGATTCATCATGCACATTTTCCAGGTGGTAGGGTTACTTTCTTGTCCGTAAACTGAGATATTTTTAAGATCACCGCTGTGAGCTTGAATAAATTTAGCCGATTGCACAAACATACCACCGGATCCGCAAGCGGGATCGTACACACGACCTTTATAAGGTTTAAGCACTTCCACTAAGGTCTGTACAACGCAAGCTGGAGTAAAAAATTCTCCGCCGCGACGGCCTTCTTGTTCGGCAAACATGGTCAAGCAGTATTCGTATACACGGCCCAGCATATCTTGCTCGTCTTTGCCATGCATTTTTAAATTGGAAAAAAGATTGATCACCTCGCCCAGTCGGCGTTTTTCCAATTCGGGACGAGCATAATTCTTGGGTAAAACGCCCTTAAGTTTTTTGTTTTCCGCTTCAATGGTGATCATGGCATCATCGACCAAGCGACCGATTTCGGGAGAAAGCGCATGATCTTGCAAAAAATCCCAACGCGCTTTTTCGGGGACGTAAAAAATACCTTCCATGGTATATTCATCTTTATCTTCCTCAAATCCCTCGCCTTCCGCGAGCAATTCTTTGTAGCGATCTTCGAATTTATCGGATATATATTTCAGAAAGATCAGTCCCAGCACCACATGTTTGTATTCGCTGGCATCCATATTGCCACGCAATTTATCCGCCGCTGCCCAGATCTGTTTTTTGAAATCATCGGTATAGTGATTAGCCATAAGTAATTCCCACATAATAAAAAGTTTTAATAAGAAGAAAATTTATAGATAAGTAACATCATTTACAAGCTCTTTTCTGTGACGCCCGTCACAGAAATCGGTGAGAAGCGAACATTGTTTACTGCTTACTATGAAGAAAAGCTTGTGAAAAGGTCAACTTAATCCCGAGATGCGATACCTGTCCTTCGAAGCCAAATGTTTCGGAGCGGAGCAGGAGATCGTATCTTTAGATGAGACTGGGAAAGGATGAGATTTGCTCAGCTTTATTCAGGCCCTGTCTGCCATAGGCTCAGGACTCACGTTTTAGCTTGTCGTTTTTCCTTTTTCCTTGTTTTTTGTTTCTTGATAATTGTTGGCTGTTTATCCAATATGCTGTATATATGCAGCACTTAAGACACACTATGTGGATGGAAAATAGTTTTTTTATTTTTTGACATTGGAAGCTTATTACTTTATCTTTAATATTGGTAAATGAGGGTTATAGTGAAAAAACAGTTTATAATTTTTGTGGTCTTTTTATTAATATCAGGCCTTGCGTTTGCTAATGGTGGCTATATGTCGCCTTTAGCAAAAACTTCTGCTTCTGTTCCGGATTATGTTCATTATACAACAGTCGGACAGCTTGGTTTAACCGTCACCAATTTTGGTGTTATCGGTGAAGGATATAACAATCCCAAGCAACCTTCTTGTATGTATAAACAGTATCCTGACAATCTAAAGGAGCAGGTCGAACACATGTCTTACGGTGGCCTTTGGGTCGGCGGTAAGATCAATGGAGAAAAACGGGTCTCTACTGGCGTAGTTGATGGTGTTTTTGATTACGGTAGCGCCGGATTTGAATTCACTGATAATGGCGACTCAATTTTTGAGCGTTCCTCCATTCCTACCTCTAAAGTTTACTCGCCTTATGCAATTTCACATCAGGATTTTAAGGCGACTTTTCATGATCAGGGTGGAGTGATAGATCACAGACCCTTAAATATTATGGTAGATGTCACCACTTATACATGGAACTTTTCATTTACCGATGCTTTTGTTATTCTTAATTACCACATTACAAATATTGGTTCAGAAACCATCGAGGATGCTTATGTGGGTATCTGGGCTGATGCAGCTGTAGGTAATATGAATTATACAAATTATTACGAACCCGGCGGTGGCTGGAGTTGGTACGATAACCAAAATGGTTTTGATGAATCTGTGTTTGATCCGCTTCCGGATGACGACTTCCCCGGCTTAGAAAGAGATATTGCCTATCAGTTCGATCAAGATGGCGATAATGGCTATTCTGAGTCTTATGTTGGCTTTACTTTTCTTGGAACAGAAACTGTTCCCCGTGCTTACTGGGATACCTATTATAACCAGTGGAAATGGAATACCTCTTTAGATATGGATTATCCCGAGTTTTTTATGCCGCTGACCGATGAAGAGCGTTACGATAAATTAAGTAATTCAGTCCCCAAATACCCGGGTATTGAAAATTATACCGATGATGGTTATCCTTCTCAATCCGCTTCTTGGATGTTGCTTGTTTCGGCTGGTCCTTTTGGAACTCAACCGGCTGTTCCGGATAGCTCATCCTGGGAAATAAAACCCGGACAAGCAATTGATGTTGCTTTTGCTGTTGTCTGTGGAAGATGGGCAAATAGAAGTTTAGATGATACTCCGGCCCGACGAGCCTTGCTTAGAGTGAATGCCGACTGGGCACAAAAAGCTTTTAATGGCGAAGATATCAATGGTAACGGCATACTCGATGAAGGTGAAGACCAGAATGGCAACGGCATACTCGATCGTTTTGTTTTACCTGCTCCTCCTCCCTCACCCAAGCTTCATGTTGTCCCCGAAAAAGGTAAAGTCACTCTTTATTGGAATAATATCCCTGAATTTGCTGAAGATCCTATTTCTCGAGAAAAAGATTTTGAGGGCTATAGGGTTTATGCCCGTCGTAAAACATCACAACTCGCTGCGGAATGGTCGCTTCTTGCAAGCTTTGACCTGAAGAATGAATTCGGTTACAATACAGGTTTTGATTATATCCGTATTAAAGATGAATTCGGCAATCCTTCCTATGAAGTTTTTGGGCAAGACACATTCTATTATAAATTTGAGAACGAAAATCTCTTAAATGGCTGGCCCGATAAAAATATTTTTTCAGTGACCTCTTATGATTGCGGTGATCCGCAAACGGGCTTGGAATCACTGGAATCATCTAAATTGGAAAATAGAATTACAGTTATTACAGGTCAACAAGCCATTGAAGACGAAGTCACTGAAGTTGGCGTTTACCCCAATCCCTACCGCATAAATGCACTCTGGGATGGAGGCGGCGTTCGTGATAGAATGATATGGTTCACCGGATTACCCGCAGAAGCCACTATCCGCGTCTTTACTATCTCGGGTGAATTAGTAAAAACCATGGAACACAATCAAGCGACTTACAGTGGCGTTGAAACACGCCGTTTGCAAGAAGGACTGAGTTCCAAAACAGTCTATTCCGGTGGTGAACACGCCTGGGATCTAATTACAGATCACGATCAGGCACTTGCCACAGGTATGTATATTTTTGCAGTAGAAAATAAAGATACCGGTTTTGTAAAGACCGGGCGATTTTTAGTTATTAAATAAAATCAAGATACAAGGAGAAAAGAAATGAAGAAATTGCTAGTTATTATGATGGCTCTCCTCTTAAGCCTTGTAGCTTTTGCTACAACGATCAAAGACATTCAGTACACAACGGATGCCAGCGGAGATTCACCATTAAAAGGTCAGGAAGTGACCATTTCCGGTATTGTTACCGCCGAACCCTATGCATTTGGTGGAAGCGAAATGTACATTCAAGACGGACCGGGAGCTTGGAACGGCATTTATGTTTATTTGGGTAAAGATATTAGTAATTTTGTCCCTGACTCTGTTATTGTTTCGGAAGGCGATTCTGTAACCATAACAGGTACAGTGGATGAAAATTACAATTTAACACGGATCAAGGATGTAACAGCCCTGACCGTTGATGCTTTTGGCATTGGCTGTCCCGCTCCCGCTGTGCTTACTGCAGCTGAAGCTGGCAAAGAAGACTATGAAGGCTGTTTGGTAAGATTACTTGATGTGGATATTTCTAATCCTGATCTCGGTTATGGCGAATGGGAAATCAGTGATGCCAGCGGCACATTAGGTGTTGACGATGAAGGCGGCGCTCCTTATTACTTTTGGCCCGATGAATATGATAATTTACTCTCAATTACCGGTGTCATGAATTATTCTTTTAGTGCGCGTAAGATTGTCCCTCGCCTTGCCTGGGACATTGTTGAAGGTCCATTAAGAGGTGAAACAATTGTTCATACCCGTATCCAAAGAATTCAACAAGTTCGCCATTCTGATTTATTAAAAACTCCCCTGGATGGTGTTTCGGATAAATCCTATTTAGATGAAGGTCACGATAGAGATAACCCCGCTGATACTACTCTATATATCAGAGGTGTTGTTACCATGCCGACAGGTTTAAGTTATGCCGGTGATGGTGTTAAAATGATCTTATCCGATCTTCATGGCGGTCCTTGGTCTGCTATTCTTTCTTATAACCGGGATGCTTCAGTCTATCCCGATATGTACGCCGGTGATTATATCGATATGAGCGGTTATATTGGTGAATATACCACAACGTCTGCAAATATGACTGAATTCTTTCTCGTGGGTGATGCTAATTTTGTTGGTGATGGAATTGCTGATCTCCCGGATACAGCAATTATTAAAACCGGTGATCTTCGCGTACCTGCAACTGCAGAACAGTGGGGAAATAATATTGT
>CAZNFT010000036.1:0-13499 GCA_964572745.1 uncultured bacterium | reverse complement strand
AAACCGGTGATCTTCGCGTACCTGCAACTGCAGAACAGTGGGGAAATAATATTGTAAAAATTGAAAATGCTCTTATAACCTCGTATGGAGATCAGTATTCAATTCTTGCAATTGACGATGGCACAGGTTCATGTCTTGTACAAGGCGATTCAGATAGTTTAGATGGATATATTCCACCACCAGTTATGACTCCGGTTGAAAGCATCAGCGGATGGGTTTATCATCATTATGGCTCTTATGTAGATTCAAGTACTTACAATTTGAATCCTCTGTATAAAGAAGACATCGTTCTGGGCGAAGGTCCTGCTATGATCCTCTTCCCTAAGCGTAAACCGGCAGGTATTCCCACACCCGCACAAACTGTTGCGGTTTCTGCTACGATCTCTACTGTAAGAAATGTTGAAACAGCAAAGATCTATTACAGAATCGACAATGGCGATTACGCCGATGTTGATATGATAGAAGGCGAATCCGATGTATGGACAGGCACAATTCCTGCACAGGCAACAGGGTCTATTGTAGAATATTATTTCTATGTTGTTGATGATTCAACAGATGTATCTGCATTGCCTACCGCTTATGAAGAGGGTGATCTCTTTTCATACAAGGTTTTAGATGGCGCTCCAACTATTTATGATATACAATATACACATGCTGAAAATGGTTTAAGTCCTCTCAGTGGTGCTGAAGTAACTTTTGATGCCTATGTGACATTTCCCGGCCAGCTCTCAACAAATTTTAAAGATTCTGATGGTAAGGCAGCTATTACTGTTGCAAGTGCTCCCGGTCCATGGAATGCTGTCTGGGTTCTTGCTGATCCCGCTGTCACAACCACACTAAACGAAGGTGACCTTGTGACTGTAAGCGGTCTTGTTGATGATGATCACGAATCTTATTGGAAATATGAAAACAATACATGGGTTATCGGAGATATCACAGTGAAATTGGCCGGTGAAGCGCCTATAGCTGCAACAGAGCTAACTCTTGAAGACTTGGCAAGCAACCCCGAATCTTTTGAAGGTGTAAAGGTAGCTCTTGAACAAGATATGGAAATTTCTTCGATTAACGACTACGATTTCAGCATAAGCGATGGTCTTAATACCTTCTTATATGATGATGACTTTGTCGCAGACTCAATTCTTGATATTAATTTCAGGGAAAATGTTGTAGTAGGCAATGTTGACACACTTGTTGCCGGCGACTCACTATCAGCTGTAAAAGGTGTTGTGATGTACTCGTATGGTAGCATGAAGATTGAAGCCCGCGAACTTGGTGATGTAACAATTATATATGCTCCGGGTGTTGATCCCGGCGTTGGTGTTGATGGAACTCCTGTAAGTTATGCTTTACATCAAAACTTCCCGAATCCTTTCAACCCGGTTACAACCATCCGTTTTGAATTAGCAAATTCTTCGAATGTTAAGTTATCTGTCTATGACATTAATGGTCGCTTAGTTCAGGAATTGTTGAATAAAAACATGAATCCAGGTGCTTACGATCTGCGTTGGAATGCTGCACACCTTTCATCAGGTATGTACCTCTATCGCATAGAAACACCTGAATTTACTGCTACAAATAAAATGCTACTCTTGAAATAAGAGTCAAGGAAAGAATCCGCCTCTGTTCATCTTGAATGGAGGCGGATCATTAAAAAACATGAAAAAAAACAAGCATATAACATCGATGATACTCTTGGCTTTTATACTGCTAAGTCTATTTGCCTGCGATCTATTTCATCCAAAATTACCTGAATCCACGTCCAAGAATTTGCCACCTGAAACCCATGTGTCATTTTTCTATAATCCGGATACCACTTTAGGTCCCGGCGATTATTGGATCAATCGTGGCGATACAGTTTGGGTTGCCGAAGGCGATTCACTTATATTAGGACTTGATACAACGATTTCTGTACAAGAACTACATTGGTGGGGCGATGATCCCGATGGAAATGTTATAGGCTATTACTACCGCTGGTCCTATATGGATACAGCTGTTTATACTGAGGACGAATCAGCCATATTTTATTTACCGCTACGCACGGAATTTGATATTTATTCTTTCTACGTACAAGCTGTTGATGATAGCTTTGCCGTAGATCCCACACCTGCGATAGCGTCTTTTCCGGTGTATAACTCACCTCCTTTTATTGAGTGGAAGCTAAGCTCAATACCAAAAAGTAATAAAACTCAGGATTCAGTTCATTATTCTTTCCCTCATCACTCTTTCTTCTGGGATGTCAGTGATATTGATGGACTGGAATCCATTAAAACTATTCATTATGCACTCGACGATACTAGTTCCTGGATGGAATTGCCGGGAAGTGCCCGCGAGATCATGATCACCGATATACCGGCAGGTGACCATATATTTTATATAAAAGCAGAGGATATCGCAGGTGCCGAAAGCGATATTCTTACTTTTCCGGACCCCGAGTCTGAAGAATCGGATATCTTAATCTGGAGAGTGGTGCAACCACAGGGCGATGTTCTCATCGTCAACGACTGGCCGGGAGATCAGGTATCTTTTACTCATCAAAATCTATACACAAGTATTTTTGATGATCTCGTCGGAAATAATGGCTATACCGTATGGCAAATCGGTAGCTCTCTCATCAACTCTGCCAATATTATTCCCTACGCCTCAAAAGATATAGAATTAAATCTGAGTACTTTTTCTAAAGTATTCTGGTACACCTTCCGTGGTTCAAACAGTTTAAATGACGCTGCCTTAGCTTTAACACGTTTTGTACGCGATGGTGGCACATTATTTGTTGACAATGCTCAAAAGGTCGTCGATACAGGAGTCCGTCCTGATACGGTTTGGACTTTTACGGATATTGATACAGTCTATCAGTATAGTAAAACAGGACGAATTTATTCCGGCGTTAATATTGAAGCAGACTGGGGTGATGAGACGATCAACAATGCTCTTGACCTTCAGTTTTCATCAACCCTAGCAGACAAGCTTTATGCCATAGAACCCGGTAAAACATCTACCCGACGCTACCATTTTGAAGCTGACTCTTTGAATGCAAGTGATTATAAGGGAAGCCCCACAGTCATGATAGAAACACCTATCGGAGCCGGAAAATCTTATTACATGTCCATCCCCTTATACTACCTGAGAGGAAACGACAATCTAGATGATCTATTCAGACACATTTTTGAAATAAATGAGTAATATGAAAAAAACTAACAAGTACATCGTAACTCTCCTTCTTGCTTTTGCATCGATGCTGAGTGCAGCCACTATTCAGGGAGTGATCACCAATGCAGAAACAAAAGAGCCTATGGCAGGTGTGAATATTATCTTAAAAGGTACATATTACGGAGCAGCAACTTCTCTTGACGGCTCATACAGAATCACCGGAATGGGTGAAGGTACTTATGACATGATGGTATCAATGATCGGTTATAAGCAACACCTGCATGGAGGAATTGAGCTTAAAGAAGATGATAACATCCGCATGGATATTTCTTTGGAAACCACCGTTTTATCCTTTGGTGAAGATGTTATTGTCGTCGGCGAAAAGCCATTGATCGATGCCAGTTCAACAGCTTCTTCAGTCTCTGTTTCTGCCGATGATCTTTTAGGCAAGATCGTTGAAAGTGTTGCGGATATTGTTGGACAACAAGCGGGTGTATCCACCTCCAATAATGAAATCCATATTCGCGGTGGTCGCGTGGATGAAAGTCAATTTATTGTAGATGGACTTTCCATTAAAGATCCTTTAACCGGCCAGACTTCCAGTCTTTATGTTAACCCCAATGCTATTGAACAATTAGAGATTATCACCGGTGGATTCAATGCCGAATATGGTCAAGCAATGTCGGGTATTATTGATGTTAAGCTAAAAGAAGGTGCTTCCGATTTAGAAGGTTCTTTTAGATACAAAACAGATCAAATCTTTGGTAAACATGGTGTAAATACTGATAATCTGGAATTTACCATTGGTGGACCACTTATTAAAGGAGAAAGCAAGCTTCTTCCCGGTCATCTCTCTTATTTTTTGAGTGGATATATCTATCTTTCTGATTCCTATCTTCCCGGTTCAAATAAGTTATATCCCTATCGCGACTGGATGAATGTTATTACAAAACGCCAGGAAAACAATCTCTCTAACATGGCAAAGCTCTCCTGGAATTATCAACAAAAATATAAATTTTCAATTTCTTATAACCAGTCTGCTAGAGTCAATCAGGGATATTTTACATCTTCATCCTATCCCTATGCTTTTCAGGAAATGCTGGATAACTATCCAACATACACAAATGAATCTAAAGTCTTTAATGCAGTCTGGACACATACCATAAATCCTAATTTATTTTATACTGTCAATGGTGGCTATTTCTACACTTCTTTCCATAAAGCGGTTCAGAATAAACATTGGTCAGAGTATAATGAACTTCTTGATATTGATCCCACAGAATACTCCACGCGCGATGAATTTGGAAATGTAGTCGTATATACCGGCGATGAATTCTGGGATCATGGTGATGCTCCCTATTGGTATGACTACTGGAGCAAGAATTACACCTTATCAACAAATTTTACATATCACCCCAGTACCAAGCACAAAATGAAAGCGGGTTTAGAACACAGATTCACGGAAATGCAGGTTGTGGATATTTATAAACCATGGTTGGGTTCAGGTTTAGGTGAAAGTTACGATTATTACAATGTTAAACCCTCGGATGGTTCTATTTATCTTCAGGATAATATCACATTCGAAGGTATGATAGCTAATATCGGTATGCGCTATGATTATTGGTTCATTGGCAGTGAAGTCACTGAAACTATGCTGGATCCTGATATCCTTACTGTAACAGAAGCCGGACGCCAGCGCTACTTTGATGAAACCGGCAATCTCTTTGGTGCAAGATTTAAAGGCCATCTAAGTCCCCGACTTGGTATTTCTCACCCTGTCACCGATAATGATGTTCTATATTTTAACTATGGCCACTTTTCACAGCTTCCTACTTACAACTATGTCTATGCAAAATTAAATACAGTTTCTGACAACCCTTACAGTCTTATTGGTAACCCAAATTTAAATCCCAAAACAACGGTTGCCTACGAGATTGGTTTAAAACATAAATTTTCAGCCGCTTCTGCCCTTGAATTTAAAGCCTATTACAAAGATATGTTCGACTATGAAACAGCTCAGACCATTACATCATTCAATCCCCTTGTAGGAAATTATTCTCTGATGATGTACCTGAATATGGACTATGCAAGATCTTATGGATTGGAATTCATGTTTCGCCAGACAGCAGGAAGATTTTTTAGTGGTGATGCTTCATTTACTTATTCTGTCACCACAGGAAAAAGTTCATCGCCTGACGATAACGTTCTTGTAGAAGCAGGTATTATTTCAGAAAAACCATTAACTGAAAATTATCTCAGTTGGGATGAACCTTTCAGACTAATTGGTAATCTGCGCTTCCATGTTTACGAAGATAATATATCACCCTGGCTTAATAACTGGTCGCTTAATGCCCATATCGAAGCACAGTCCGGCAGACGCTATACAGAAAGCGTGGTTCAGGATACAGTTATTACCGCAGATGGAACCATGTGGTATATCGGAACATCACGCTCCGATAATCCCTATGGTGAGATCTCAAGTCCTTATATTACTGTTGACTTAAAACTTACTAAAGACTTCAGATACAAGAAAATGACATACGGAGTCTATCTAGATATTGAAAATGTTTTTAACTACAAAGTCCCGCGTCGTATCAATCCTTTTACCGGTGAACCCTATGATCCCGGTGAGATTATTTCTTACTCGTACTATGCAGGTCGAAACCCCAATGTAGATCCTTCGCGTTACTATGCTCCCCGGAAGATCATGCTTGGACTCTTTTTAAGGTTTTAAATGATGAAATACAGCAAACATAAAATCTCAATACTTCTATTAATGAGTATTTCAATGCTCTTCGCCGGTTTAGGCGGGCAGAGAGCGGGAACATCTATATTCAACTTTCTAAAGATTGATCCTTCCGCTACTTCCGGTGGAATGGGTGGCGCTTTTATATCCATTGTTCCCGATGCTTCAATTATGCATTGGAATCCCGCAGCTACGGTTCAACTTGAAGGAACATCTGTTTCTATTTCTCATCTGGATTGGTTTGCAGGCACAGCTTATGAATATCTTGCCGCCTCACATACTAGCGGCTCATGGGCTTTTGGCATGGAAATTGGTGCTCTTCACATGCCGGCAATGGAAATAACCACAGAATATAATCCCTATGGCTCAGGCTCTTATTTTAGCTTTGCCGATTACTATTTTGGAGTGAATGTCTCACGTAAAATGAGTGACAGATTTTCTTTTGGACTTTCAGCCAGATTGGTAAGAGAAGAATATCTCGACCTTGCCAGTTCATCCATCGTTATGGACCTTGGTACCTTTTATCGCACTGGTTATAAAGACCTCACCATTGCCGTTGCTTTACTGAATTTCGGAACGCCCTCAGGTCCCGCAGGAACTTATACTTCAGATCATGGAGACCAGCGTGAGTATGCAAAATTTGCTCCGCCTACTACCTTTCATCTGGGTTCTTCTATGACAGTTTACGAAAATGATATTGTGGATCTTTTACTTAGTGCACAGTTAAATCATCCTGTTGACAATAAGGAAACTTATGCCATCGGTATTAACGCTAATTTCTTAAAAACATTCCAGGTCCGAATGGGCTATTGCATTGGCACAGAGATCCCATTTTCAATGGGACTGGGTCTTTCAGCCGAACGCTGGAATTCGGGGCTAAAAATCGATTACGCTTTTAGACCACATAAATATCTTGGTATTGTTAATCAAATTCAAATAAGTTACAATTTCTAATGAAAAACACCATTAAAACATCACTCAGTATAATAACTGCTATTTTCTTGCTTTCTTGCTCAGGAAATATGGAACTTCCTGATAATAACTCAGGAACAAATGCAGGTATTAATAACAATCCTAATAAGTTCTCAAGAATTACACCGGACTGGACTTTTTCTGAGCTGGAACTACAAACTCCTTTAGATGCTTTTTCATCTAAAGATGGTCGCATTTATATTGCAGACTCTGCCGCTCATTCCATCCGCGTTATTCGTCCTTCCGGAGAAGTAGAATCAGGCATTTACGATGTATTGAAAGATCTCGATATCTCCCCCACATCCGTCTGCCTTGATGCAAGATTCAATGTCTATTACACCGACGATAAGGATATTATTTACTTTTGGCCTCAATTTGTTGCAACAATAGGCATAGAAGGTATTATTACAGAACGCGACTACAAAGTTGGTGGTGACACTCTAAGAATGACTCCTTTAGAGGGTTTAAGTGACAATTATTCACCTATCCCCGGAACAGAGCTTGTCGATACAAGCCAAAAGGCGGCCATAGATTCTATGATGAATCCGCGTGTTTTTTACGATCCTTCATCTGAGTTAAATAAAAAGGGATTGATCGATCCTGTCAGCAAGGAAGTACTCATAGCAGGAGACCCTATTTATGCGGCGCAGAATAAATCTTATGTTGCACTTGCACCTGCCGATAGAGGAAACATGGCAATTTACGCTGCTGATGCCATTAATGATTATATTTTGAAGATCAAGTTGGTACCCACTGTATTAGTTCGTTTAAAAAATGGTCAGAATGTTTGGCAATATATTGGTATGCTGGATAAATCTGATGTTTCTGATGGTTTTATTGCAAAGCCCGGTACAGGCTCCGGTACGGTTTCAAAACCTATTTCTATGACATCTGACAATGGAGGAAATGTTTACTATACTCAAACAGGTGAATATTTTTCTGTACATAAATTACTCTCACCTTCCTACAGCACAGCATTTCTTGTAGGTATTGATGATATTATGGAACTTGGCGAATACGGTTATGCCCGTGATATTGCGGTTTCTACAGATAATAGCATTTTTGTTCTTGATACTCTGGATCGCGATGTTAAGCTCTACTCTCCTCAAGGAGACTTTATTAAATCTATTGTGGTGAGAGAAGAATGGATGAAGATCAGTGATTCATCCTATGTGGGTGATTCTCTTGTTGTAAAGGATACGCTTGTCCTGCAACAATATCCAGATCTTTTACTAAACCCCATGGCACTGACTTTCTACAATGAAGTTCTTTATACATTCGATAATGGCAATGGAAAAGTTTTGAGGTTCACCAAAGTCGATGATGTTGTAATAGGTGATCCGGACAGAGAAGATTAAGAAGAACTTAGTAGCTTAAAAGAGTTTAGTTGTTTAGATTTTTTTCTTAATCTTAATATCCAAACGATCTTCTTAACTTCTCAACCTCAGCCTTAACCTACTCTAAGTATTTCAAGCATTTTTAGATTAGAGAGAATATCTTTTAATACAATTTAAAGGTTCTATCATGAAAAAAATTATCCTACTTCTCTTTTTTACTATTATTCTTTTAGCAAGACCACCCTATCCCCAACCTGATCTTTCCTTCGATACAGTTGAAGAACTACAGGCTTTTTTTTCATGGGATGAAAACAGTACACCCATTCTCTCGGCTCATCGCGGTGGCCCTTACCCGGGATATCCTGAAAACTGTATAGAATCATTCGAAAATATTCTTAATTATTATCCCGCAACACTTGAAGTTGATGTATCTATAACAAAAGATTCTGTTTTGATCCTTATGCATGACTGGAATTTAGAACGCACCACCACAGGTAGAGGATCGGTAAATGAGACACTTTTTGACGATCTTAATGATCTGTATCTTGAGGATAATGACGGAAATTTAACAAAATATCAAATCCCAACTCTCAAAGAAGCATTGGAATGGACAAAGGGTAAAACTGTTTTAAATCTTGATGTTAAGCGCGGCGTTCCATTCAAGAAAGTTGTAGATCTCGTCCATAAAACCGAGACTAAAGCCAATGTATTGATCATTGTTTATAGCATTAAAGATGGTGTCAAAGTCCACCAACTGGATCCCGATCTTATGCTTTCATTGTCCATTCGCTCAGAAGAAGAACTTCTGCGAGCTAAAGAAGCCGGAATTCCCATGAACAGGGTCACTGCTTTTACCGGCACACGACTCCAGAAAAAGAAACTCTATAAAATGATCCATGAAGAGGGATCCTTTGTCAACTGTGGAACTCTGGGCAATTTAGACAAGAAAGCTGAAGCCAGAGGCGACCATCTTTACAAACGCTGGGATAAACTTGGCATTGATATTTTTGCAACCGATCGACCGCTGGAAGTCGGGAAAGTATTATACGGAGAATAATGACGAATAGATCTTACATCTTTTTAAACATGCTTTTGGCCATAATTGCCATTGCATCTATACTGATTGCTGTCAGCACTAATTTTTACTTGCTGATGATTTTAGGATTAGTCTGCTTTTTCATTATGTACCTACTCCGCTTTAATCAAATCGGAAAAACACATCAGAATCTGGATAAAAAAAACACAGACGGCAATACAGATCCTACCACAACTGACCAGGAATAAAACCCTAATAGATATCTCCTGCTTTCAATACTTGCCTGATTTTAAATTTTGACCTTAACCAAAACAGATCATATATTTAACCATATAAGGGAAGCAAATATGAAACTTACTTTACTAAATTTCAAGAATATCCCCATCGCGATCTTAGAGTCTATTGACGCTCCAATTTCCAGTCTTCAGGATGCTCTGGACCTTATTTCGGATGCTGATTATCATAATGCACAAAAGATCATGATCAAACGGGAACATCTAGGCAAAGATTTTTTTAATATCGATACAAAACTTGCTGCAAATATCACAGAAAAGATGAGAGAACATTATAAATATCTTATGGTGGTAGGCGACTTTTCGGACCTAAAAAAAAGGAGCTGGCTGGAATTTATGCAGGAAAGTAATAAAGAAGGACAAATCATGTTTGCCGAAGACACTCAAGAGGCAGTAAAAATATTTACCCGAGATTAAAACCATGTCAAAGCTCGAAAAACAAATAAAAGCTTTTCAAAAACACCCCGAGCTTTCGCCTGGGGTCAAAAGACGACTTAAAATGTGGTATGATCTATTTAAAGAACCACCTTCGGATGCCCTAAGAACTGCTCCTGAATATTATACAGGTCTATGGATAAAACCCTGGTATCCCAGAGAAAAAAATCCGCCACTCCGCATCTTTCTTGGCATGCTGGATGGCTTAACAAGAATGTATGACAGCTGGGATAAAAGCTTTTCTCAAGGAGATCAGGCTTACGACCTGCAACTCTGGGTTTACGATGAACACATGATGGATTCTCAATTGCTCTGTGCCGCCGTAGAAAAAGCCGGTGACAGGAAAACAAACTATTTTAACGCTTGTCCCGAACAATATAAATTTCAAACAGGAAAATATCCCCCATATGGCGCCTTTGATCCCGATGATTTTGAATGGACAAGCTACGAAGTCAGGGATTATCTTTTTGAAACAGACGATAAACTGAGCAAAAAAAAGATCCAAAAACTTCTATCGGGTGATTGGCACGAAGAACTCTATGCTCCCGGCACAGAGGATGAGCAAAAAGCCTTTTGGCATATATACGATTTTGTCTGGGTCGGACGGAAAAAATGAAATGATCATCATTGTTGTAACGAGGCGATGTATCGCGTCGCTACCCTAATAAAAATGGAAATTATATGAAAACATTAACACTCCCATCAACAACACTCAAGACCTCAGCTATTATCCACGGCTGCATGCGCATAGCAAAAATGACTATTTCTGATGCGGAGATCTTGATAAAAACCGCATTAGATAATGGAATAAACTTTTTTGATCATGCCGATATCTACGGTGCAGGCAAGTCTGAGGAAGTCTTTGCTCAAGCCTTGAACATGAATCCTGAAATCCGTGAAAAGATCTTTATTCAGACAAAATGCGGTATTCAAAAAGGCTACTTTGATTTTTCTAAGGAGCATATTATTTCTTCTTTGGAGAACAGCTTAAAACGCTTAAAAACCGACTATGTGGACACTTTTCTTTTACACCGCCCAGATACTCTCATTGAGCCCGAAGAGGTCGCAGAAGCCTTTGAAACCCTTGAATCGGCCGGTAAGGTAAGACATTTCGGAGTCTCAAACCATAATCCGGGTCAGATAGCTCTTCTACAGAAATATATCCCGCAAAAACTCATTATCAACCAACTGCAATTTTCCATTACTAACACAGGCATGATAGATCGTGGTATCAATGTAAATATGAACAACACTGCTTCAATTGATCATGATGGAGGAATATTAGACTATTGCCGTTTAAACGATATTCGCATACAGCCTTGGTCACCATTCTTATTTGGATATTTTGAAGGCGTCTATCTTGATCACCCAAAATTTACCGAACTGAATAAGACTCTGGATAGAATTGCCAAAGAAAAAAATAGTAATAAAAGCGCAGTGGTCATTGCCTGGATATTACGACACCCAGCCAAAATGCAGCCGATTATTGGAACTACTAAACCCGAACGCTTAACACAAATTTGTGAAGCATCGGATATTTCACTTAGTCGTCCTGAATGGTATGAAATTTATAGAGCTGCGGGGAATGTTTTACCCTAAGATAGGACTCGCCTTTTTCATTTTGATGAAAATCCGGAATTAGAAGGAAAAGATCAACCCCTCCATGCGTCGGGGTTCTTTTTCCTGCGCTCTACCTCCGATCTTTTGCAAAATACACCTCTCGAAAGCAATTATTTTCATCCAAACAATCTAATAGACGCTGCGTCCTCCTTCGCCCCGACAATTCGCGGCTACGGTGGACAAGGTGCTGCGTCTCTACTTCTGCCAGGAAAAATCATCCTGACGACCTTTGACCTTCTCACCTCTACTTCGCTCCTGCGGAGCTATGTAGAGCAGGCTTCTTACCTTCTTACCTTCTTACCTTCTTATCAGCCTCCATTAGCCCTTCCTTGATCTTTACAATCTCATCTGCAAACACGTTTTTCAATCTATGGAGATTCAATGAACGCAGGGCCAGATAAGCGGCATTCTTGGGATCAACCACTGTTGCCGCAGGTGTATTTGACGGCATGATCAATGATGAATTGATATTGACCATCATATCGACTTTATCGGCAAAAGGCGGACAGGAAATAACAGGACAAGTCAAATTTGCTGCTAAAGCGCCACCAAGTCCATTTGAACGACCCGCAACCGCAATGACCGCAAGCGGCTCTAGAGCATGGTTGTATTCTTTAGCCAGGTCAAGAATCGCTTCACCATTCTTGTGAGCGGACATAATACGAAGATCACAGGCGACATCATATTTTTCAAGGATGGATTTCATTTTTCTGGCATGAGGCAGATCCGATTCCGACCCCATTACAATGGAGACAAAACCATCTTTTATCAGAGCTTCATCTTCCAAACAAACTGCAAGATAATGTTCCGGACGCCTTGGATGATTAATATCTTCACCGGTAATCATCTTATAAATAGCTTCATAACGGCGAACCGTTTCGCGTACAATTTCCTTGGGAAGACTTGTAGGATATTCATCATCTTTTTTATTTTTTAATAAATACGAACGAACAAATTCTTTGTCAAGTTGCTCCACAGTATCCGGATTTTCTTCATAGTCTTCTGCCGACCAAAAACGCGATGAATCCGGCGTATGGATCTCATCGATCAAAATGACCTTTCCATCTTTTAGTCCGAATTCATATTTTGTATCAACGAGAATGATCCCGCGTTCTTTCAATAATTTTGAACCACGCTCAAAAAGTTTAAGCGCATATTTTTCCATTTGTGAGTAGATATCTTCCCTGGTCCAGCCTTCTTTTAAAAGTTGCTCACGAGAGATCTCTCTATCGCTGTCCTCTTTGGTCGTAGGAGTTAAAATAGGCATGGGGAAAGCATCATTTTTTTTCAATCCATCAGGTAATGATACACCCGAAACTTCTCTGCCGCCTTTCTCATATTTACGCCAAGCAGAGCCGGTAATATATCCACGAACGATCATTTCAATTTTAATGGGCTCCGCTTCGTGAACCAAGGATGCACTGGCTCCAATGGGCTTAATAAGATGATTATCGACAATATCTTTTGTCTGATCAAACCACCAGGCTGACAAAGAATTCAATACAGCGCCCTTACCTGGGATCAAAGTATCCAAAACCATATCAAAACTCGATAAACGATCCGTCGCTACAATCAAACGACGTTTATTATCAATTCTAAAACTGTCTCGCACCTTGCCCTTGTGGATTTTCTTGATCTGAGGGCTCGAAATTTCTTGCATGGGGTTCATTTATATCTCCTATTTATATTTTTGACGTGATCACATTTGACAAAATGACCTGATGACCTTTCGACAGGATAACAAGATGTACCTGATAGACCTTTCGACAGGATAACAAGATGTACCTGATAGACCTTTCGACAGGATAACAAGATGTACCTGATGGCCTTTCGACAGGATAACAAGATGCACCTGATAGGCCTTTCGACAGGATAACAAGATGTACCTGATAGACCTTTCGACGGGATAACAA
>CAZNFT010000035.1:0-19041 GCA_964572745.1 uncultured bacterium | reverse complement strand
CCTCGATATCGAATGTTGAAGCGTTTGAAATATTCAACCCCGACGTATGGAGGGGTTTTTTCAATGATGACCCGGGGTGAAACCCGGGATTTACTATCTCTAAAGCAAAACAACCCTGACTGAAATGGAGGGGTTAATCTTTTTTATTTAATCCCGGATTTTCATCCAAAATGAAAAGGGCGACTCTGGAGTCGCCCGTACATTTTATTTGCGACAAGAAAAAGCAATCTAGGCTATCGAGTTATCACGTCGAAAGTATCCCGTCTAAAAAAAGCAATCTAAGCTATCCCCCTTATCCTGTCAAAAGTATCCCGTCTAATAAAAAGCTATCTTGCTTATCCTGTTATCTTGTCAAAAAAAGCAATCTAAGCTATCCCCTTATCCTGTCAAAAGTATCCCGTCGAAAATCTTATCCCGTCATCTCGTCTAAAATAAAAAAGCCCCGATCTTCATCGAGGCTTTGCATTATTTTATATCTTTGTCAGATCATTCTTCGGGTTTTATTAACAAGACTCCGATCAATCCAAAAACACCGGTAAAGAGGACGATCACATAGTCGAGGATAGGGCGTTTTCTTGAGAAGATAAAGAGAGCAATAAGTGATAAGGCAATACCAACAAGAGCTTGCGGTAGGTTTGTTGATAAGGAAACTTTAACATATTGCAAAGGATCGTAGGTGTCGAGTTCAAAGGGGAAGAGATAAGATTTTGCTATGGAAGCAGGACGTTTAGCATAGGGTGTCCATTCCATGGTGTGTTCAGCTTTCTTGTTAAAATCATTATCCAGAACGATCATATGATTAAATCCATCTCCAATGACCTGGATATGCTTGTTCACAGGATAGGTATAAAAACGAACAGTCATTTTATCTGCAACATAGCTTTGACCCTCAACATCGGAAGCCGTGGGGATATGACGGAGTTTATAATCATCATAGGTGATAAGATAAACTTGATTATCTTCACTTAAGATAAAACCATAGAATTCTTTGCGAGTGTTTTCGGAAACATATATCTGTCGGATTTGAAGATCGGGTCCTATTCCCGTATTAATGATGGCAGGCTCACCTTTAATCATTTTTAAATGAAAAAGCTCATTGTTTGCATCGACAATAAAATAGCCTTCATCAAAGGGTTTGCGATTTGTTTGATTTGCCGCTGATAGTTTTACAGGAAATTTAAAGCCTATTTTTTTCATGGCATCCTGGAATTTTTTAGATTTTTCCTGCAGGACTGAGTTACTTGTAGGATCTAAAAACTCAATAGTATTTCCTAGGCGAAAAACATCATCAGGAATAATTAGTTCGGCGTAATCACCTTCGGCTTCGAACATAATGTTCAAGGGAACAAGGGGGGGATTAACATATTTGGGTGCAATTCGGATTACTTGGGAGTTTTTACGTATGATCTTAGACGAGATCTCAATGCCTTCTATTTCTTCGGGCAATTGACCCCATTTATCTAAGTTTGCGTAATACATAAAAGGAAGTAATCGAAAATATTCGCGTTCTTCGTAGCTATTTCCCTTAATATCCATACGGTCTCTTTGTCCCATTCCGTGATTTCGGGTGTAAACAAAGTCATTGATTATAACCGAATAATCCATGCGGGGAGTTGTCACTTTCTTGTCGAAAAGCATGGAAAAGAAATCCGGCAGATATAATGCACTGACTACGACGATAAGAAGGATGATAGTGTATCTTGAAATTTTATTTAACATAGTATTTCCTTTCCTTATTTGCTGCCACGTCTGAATCGATATCCAGCGAACATAATGGTTAGAGGCATGACCGCAACGATAAGAATATAGGCCCAGAGAGTTTGATACTGATCATAAGTGTTGGCTTCGTAAAATTTAGTGATCAGTCCATAAGTCATAATTCCGTAAATGATACGGTAAGTCCATGAGGGCTCTAAAATAATGAAAGAAGCCATGAAATAGATAGCAGAACCACCTAAGAACCAAGGAATACTTGACATAAGCGCTTTACTTACAATCTCTGTAGGATAAGTCAATGATACTACCAACCACAATCCAAAGAAAAGGAAAATGATCTCAGCAAGTAGAAAGATATAACCAATTCCAACTGATGATAAGAGGAGTTTCTTTTCCGAAATAGGTAAGTGGTAAGATAAACGCATGCGCTTATTTGTCATTTCGGGGACAAATTGCAGTAGAGCAAAAACCAGTCCGGTGATCAGCGGCAGAACCTTAACAAAAACAATGTTCTTTAAGAGAAGGCTTTTACCGATGACATACATCCAGTTTTGGAAAGCACCTTGAAATTCGACGTAATAATTGATCATACTTGCACTGTATGCGAGCGATAGCACGGTAAGTCCCGCAATTACGATCACTGCCCAGCGAAGCTTGATCCATTCTTTATATAAAATTGCTTTTAACATATTTCACCTTTGATCAATATTTGCCTGTAAGGCCAATGAAAGCTTCTTCGAGATTCATAGAGACTTCTGCCAGATCATCGGCAGTAATTCCCAGAGTCTTAAGATGCTTTAATACTTCGGTTTTAGTTTTAAATGAGTATAGTGTGATCTTATCATTATAAAATTCTACATTTGTAATAACATGATCAGCTTTTAGTACTCCCACAACATTAGCATTACGGAAAGTAAAGCAATGGAAATCTTCTTTGAGCTTTTTAAGGGGCATTTTCAATAAGAGTTTTTGGAAGCCCATAATGATAGTATCATCAACAACTTTTTCAACATCCTGAATAATGTGTGATGTTAAAAATACTGTTTTATTTTTATCACGAACGTATTCTTGCAAATAGTCAATGAAAAGAGCGCGATAACCGGGATCTAAACCCATGGAATAGTCATCTAAGATCAATAGTTCAGGATCCTGAGCAAAAATAAGTCCCAAAACGACCTGAGAACGCTGTCCACATGACATATTTCGGATCTTATGATTGTGCTTCAGGCCTAATTTTTTCATCAGATCCCAATAATATTCAGCTTTCCAGCCTGGAAAAAAGCGTGAATAAAAATGTTCAACCTGTTTGATGGTCATAAAATCGTATGCCAAATGACCTTCATGAAGCAAGCCGATTTTTTGACGAGTGAGAGGAGATAGTTTATGAGATTCTTCTCCGAGTACAAGACATTGGCCACTGGTTGGACGAAGGAAACCCATTAAAATATTAATGGTCGTTGTTTTTCCCATGCCGTTTTTACCAAGAATGCCAAATATCCTGCCTTTTTCAACCTTAAGATTAAGATCGTTTAGAACCAGCTTGTCGCCATAATAATGGGTGAGGTTCCTGCATTCAATTACGTGTTCCATACATTTTCCCTGTTTAATTACCTAATTTTCGTGCCAATATAGGAAATTGAGGTAAAAAGGCATAGAAAAATATTGCAAATAACGAAAATTAATTGATAAATTACAATCCATTGGGAATTGTTGTTGTTTATGGAAAAAAAATTGTAATAAGTAAGGAACACAGCATATAAATTGCAATTATTAGGTTTTGAATAATCGTATAATTGCAATATTTAAAAATGCTAATATTTAAGGGTCTGAATTATGCGTTTAAATAAAAATAGATCATAGGTTCAGATTTGAAGGCTAATTCAAAATAGTAAGGGATTTATGAATAAGAAAATGTGCTATATCGTTTTGGTGATAATGTTGTTTCTTATCTCCAGTCCAAAAGTATTTTCGGCGACTATTCAAGGATATGTCCGCAATTATGAAGGGAATGCACCCATCATTGAAGCATTGGTGGCAGTTGAATCACAAAAAGGTGCAAAATATTCAGCCCAGACAATGACGGATAGGGATGGTTTTTTTATTATAAAAGATATTCCTGAAGGCGTGTATAAAATTGCCGGGATGAAAGATTGCTTTCATTCAAATTCTTTATTCGATTTTTCCGTCAGTGCAGAGGGTAAATACGAAGTCAAGATCAGATTGATCGAGAATCTCGATAAAAATAGTGACATGTCTTATTGTTTCATGATCG
Source organism: uncultured bacterium (assembly GCA_964572745.1). Lineage (GTDB taxonomy): Bacteria > Fidelibacterota > Fidelibacteria > Fidelibacterales > Fidelibacteraceae > M50B103. The sequence continues at coordinate 15,053 of CAZNFT010000035.1, read as the reverse complement.
GCGGTATCGAGGTTAAAGCTATGGGACGAGATATTGTCCCAGAAGAAATTGCTACCACACGTAAAATTGATTCCGGTGAGATAGACCATTTGCAGGCATCGAATCTTGGTGATGTTTTAACTTTAGTCCCCGGTGTTGAAAAATCCGGAAAGCTAGGACTTGCTTCTCCTCAAAATATTGGTTTGCGAAAAGTTAAACGTTCTGACCAATCTGCGGGGGGATTTGATTCTTTTGGTACCTCAGTTATTCTTGATGGAAATGAGATTTCCGGTGATGCCAAGATGGGTGGATATCTTAGTAGCGCAGATCAAGGTGGTACAGATCTACGTACCATTCCTGCTGATAATATCGAATCTGTAGAAGTTATTACAGGTATTGCATCTGTAGAATATGGTAACTTTACTGACGGGATTGTTAAGGTTGAAACCAAGAAAAACACCGTCAATCGCCGTTTAAAAGCTAAGATAAATCCTGATACTAAAGGTTTTTCCTACAATGGCGGTAATAAGTTCAAAGATGAATCTATTTTCAATTATCATATTAACTACTCTTATTCCGAACGCGATCTGCGCGAGATAGGTGATGAATATCAGCGTTTATTTGGTTCTGCTAATTATAACAAGAATTTCATGGATGATAAATTAAGGTCTCTAACAAGCTTGAGTTATACCCGAATTTTTGACGATAAAGCACCCAATGATGAATATCGCATGCAAAATACCAATAGAGGTTTCAGAACATCGGGTAAGATCAATTTAAAATATAAAACTGATAATAATGTTCATTATCAATTATTTACCGGTTTAGATTATAAAAAACAAGATGAAGTCAGACAAAAAATGGTAACGGATCAAGTATTTCTTCCTATTGATGCAGATGTGAGTTCTATAGATACCAGTTATTGTAGTATTTTGGCCTTATATGATACGGTATATGTAGCCGGTACAGATACAATTGACTATATAGATAGTTCTTTAATGGTTTATCCCTTTAATGCAACTATTACTGAAAAGGGTGCAGAATGGGATCTTTCATTTAAACTTAAAAGAAGATCGGAGTTTGATTGGGGTTCTACCAAGAATAAAGTCTTACTCGGTTTTGAAATGGATCATGAGAAAAACAATGGTGAGGGTGTTGTCATAGATTCTCTATTCAATTATTATGGTGTAGGGTCATCTAAACGCTCATTTTCCTTTGATGATTATCCCTCAAACAGAAAATTTTCACTTTATGCCGAGGACCAGATGTCCTTTAAACTCTTCGGCCGTAAGATGGATATTTTATTAGGCTTGCGTTATGATCTGATCAATCCGGAAAGTCTGAAGATCTCTTTTAAAGATGGCTTTTCTATTTTTGATGCTAAACAGGGTGAATTCTTTTCACCACGTTTTAATATAAAATATCAATTAAGTGATGATCTTGCCTTAAGGATGGGAGCAGGACAAAGTGTTAAATCTGTTTCTTTGCACCAAATCTATAAGGCGCCTAAGCATATTGCTTATCTTGATACTACAATAAATAAAGTGACAGAAAAGGTATTGTATCAGGTTAACGAAGATCTAAAATCCTATCCATCTCAAAAAGCCGAAGGGTCTCTTGATTGGCGTATATCTGATATTTTGGGTGCATCCTTAACCAGCTATTATTCTTATACCAAAGATCGTCCAAGATCAACAACATATCCCGAGGGTTATGAAATAAATCCCGATACGGTTAATATTGATTTTACTTATTCCCGATATGAAAACCAGGGATGGGCTAAAGATTACGGTACAGAATTAACATTCAGGACCAAACGCATAAATAATCTTAAGTATGCCCTTAACCTTATCTATCGCTTTAGTCAGCATGGTTCAGATGCTTTGACCTATGATCCCGATTACCGGGCAACACCATCTGATGGCGCTTGGGAATTGTGGTATCCTTTATATATAGAATGGCAAAGCAAATTAGTTTTAGATGCACAAGTATCATATCTAAATCAGCGCTATGGTCTATGGGTCACCATGGATGTACAGTACACGCCTTTCTATCAAAAACAGAAACGTTTCAGTAGCGGGGGATACGAAAGTACAAATGAGTATGGAGATACTTACACCTATTATCAGGGAATGAGTTATTGGTATGATGCTGAAATAAATAGTTATACCGGACAATGGTTAATTAACTTAAGACTCTCAAAATCTCTGGGTAACAATGCTGAAGTTTCCTTGTATATTAATAATTTCTTTGACAACCGAGCTACTTATGTCAGTCCTTATACCGGTTCACAGTTAAACCTGAACTCACCGATCTATTATGGACTTGAGATGAGTGTTCAGCTATAGGGGATAAAATGAAACAATTTAAACATATAATGATCATCTCACTTGTTGCTCTGCTATTGGTTTCTTGTTTTTTAAGCCAAGAAAAGCCTACCATCAGGGATGGTAATTTAAATATCGAGCTCCTGCTTACAATTGAAGATGACAGCGATAGTATTTCCAGCACTATTCCTGTCCCGGGGGTTGAGGTAAAACTAACGACAACGAATTATAATCTGCCTCCATACTACGATATAACAGATTCCAATGGTATTGCTCATTTTGAAGGCTTGCCTTTTGCATATTATAAAGCGGAGGCATATTCCATTATTAAACCGACTCCTTTTACTGAGGTGGAAGTGGTTGGAGCCAAGGTATTGGAATTAACAGCCGATTCTTTGGGAGGAGAACTGAGTTATCGCGATAGTGTTACGATGCTACAATCTCAACGAGGTCTATGTATTAATGAGATCTACACCTGTGGTCCTAAGAACAATATCTTTTATTTTTATGATCAATTTTTTGAGCTGTATAACGCCATGAGTGATACAGCTTATCTGGATGGAATGCTTTTTTTAAGATTAAGTAAAACAGAGCTTTTTGCCGATACTTTATCAGTAATATATATTTATCAATTCCCCGGAACACCTCTGACAGGACGTGAATATCCTATAGAGCCGGGTGAATTTGTTGTACTTGCGGGCCTGGCTATGGACCATAACCTAATCGGCCCCATTAGGGGTAAAACTATTGATCTTTCAAATGCAGATTGGGAATTTGTTAACGAGATCGAGGCCGGAGCTTACGATAATCCCAATGTACCTAATATTACAACAAACAATGGAAAAGTTAGCCAAAAAAGCAAGGTGGGTTTTATGGTAGGCTTGACAGGAGATGGTTTAGCTCTTTGCGATGGAACAGACTATGATCAAAGTGACGGTATAGATATCAAAACCGTTATCGATTGTGTCGAGTTTTCCTCAAGTGAAACCCACACTAAAGAAGTCCCTTATTCACTGGATAAATCTTGGGGTGGAATAGGACAGGGTAAATATAGTGGTCAATCTCTGGAAAGGATAAGACCCGGTTTTGATACCAATAATTCACGTGTTGATTTTACCATAATAAACACACCTACTCCGGGGTATCATCATGAATAAAATATTTAGCAAAACTCTAATACTGTCATTTTCTCTCTTGCTTGGACTTTTTGCTTTTGAGGATGTATTTACGTCCCGTCTTAATTTTTCCAAGATAGGTAATAGCAAAAATAACAGTTATTACCTGACCGGAGATCCCGCTTCTTTTCAATTTGATGGAAATCTTGAAATGATATCAACCGGGTTTAACTATAGTGATAAAGCATTTAAGCGGACATATGATCCTACAGTCATACAAAACATAAATGCTTCATATTATACTTTAAGACAGATCGATAATAAGTCATTCTTTGCAGCCGGATTAGCTTATGAAGATCTACGCTTAAAGGATATGTGGGGCTCCAGGGAAAAAGACTTTTATGACGATTATTTTTCCACAGCCGACTCCTCGGCAGGGAAAACAGCATATTATGGTCCTCGTTTACAATTTATGTATAATGCAGAGCTGTCAAAAGACCTCTTTTTTGGTTTATTGATAGATTACGGCGTTGAACGAGGGCTTAAAGACACCTTTCCTCAGACCATTACAATTATGAGAAATTCTTCTTATAAAATGGGACTGGATTATCGCAAAGAAAAATTCGGAATCGGACTGCATGCAAGATATTATGACGATCAGACCCATTATGAAAGTGTAAAATTTTTCGTGGAGGTAGAAGCGAAAACCTTTATGGGATATCATGTATTTTATAATGAAAACTCATCTTCGAGATCAAGAAAAAAAAGAGTAAGGAATGGCTTGGAAGCTGGTGGGCATTTGAGAGTTGGTCGTGTTGATGAAAATGTTGTAAATATTGCCGCATCATTTTTACACAGAAGCTCTACTTCGGAGGTTTATACTTCTTATAGTAAACCACGAGGCTATTGGGAAAGACAAGGATTGCATATAAAAACCGATTTTAGTTCTTACAGTATAGACAAGATAAGTCTAAAATTATATGGTGAATATTTAACATATAATGATTGGGGAAAATCCTTGATTTCTAATACTCTGATCCTTGAAAACAAAGAAAGTTACTTTACAGCCGGAGCCAACATACAATACAAACCTTCTTTGATTAATAAGTATTGGCTGGGTGGGGGAATTGGACATGTAGCTTATGATTACATAGAGTATCTTTATCCTTTCCAAGATAAGCGAAGCGGTATAGAATGGAATGCTTATGCAGGCGCAGAAATGATGTTTTCATCAAAGCTTAACAGCGGCATAAGATTACATTATGAAAAAACAGTCCCGAAGTTTTATTGGAATACCGAGTATTTTCAAAATATTGGTTTAGGAATAATGCTTGAACATTTGTTTTCTTTCGGGTATATTGGAGCGAATTTTGACTTTATTAAGCAGAATCCCTCGGATAGCGAGGATTTTAACAGGAAATATCAGATAATACTAACATTTCGTAGAAAATAACTATAAATTAGAAAAATGTTAAAACAAAGGAGAATGACATGAAAAAGTTGTTAACAATAATATCCTGTTTGATGATGGCCGCTTTGGCTTTTGGTCAATGGGATGTTGTAAAAGGACCACTTGACATTGATTCTCCAGGTGATGCCGTAGCTTTAAATGCTACAACCGTATTAGCTCTTTATGGTGATATGGTTAAAAAGTCAACTGACTTTGGTGCCAGCTGGACAGACATAATGTTACCCGAAGGAGTAAGCTTGACAGCTATTGATGCCGCAAATGAAAATGTAGCTTACGCTTGCGGAGATGATGGTTTTGTTTTCAAGACAATCGATGGCGGAGACAATTGGACCCAGGTTGGTGATACTGCAAACTATAAGATCGATATGGATGTAATCGATGTCTTAGATGAAAATACTGTCTTTATTGGCGGTGGTTACACAGTTACAAAATCTCCCAGAGTTTATAGCGGAGTATTTTTTAAGACCACTGATGGTGGTGCCAATTGGGATACTACTGTAGTATGCGACGAGATCCTTGATGGTGGTATTGCATTTACAGATGCCAATAACGGTGTTGTATTTGATGATGGCACCAGTGGTATAATCCGTACTACTCACGATGGAGGCGCTAACTGGACAGAATATCCTGTTACACTTCCTTTTGGTGTAAATTATAAGCGTATGTACACTGCTTCTGCAGTTCCCGGTACATCAACCATTCTTGTTGGTGGATATCATAATATTGTATGGCTTTCAACTGATAATGGTGATACCTGGACATGTGCAAATCCATATGATATTAGTTATGGTTTTGACCGCATGAACGGTCTAAAAGCTTTTGATACCGATAATTGGTTAGCCTTTTCATCCGGATCAGAAATATTAAAAACAACGGATGCCGGAACTACGTGGGATACCCTCAGAATTGGTTCAGGTCAATCATATAAAGCTCAAGCATTTTCATCTATGACAAATGGAATTATCTGGGCCGGTTACGGACAGGAATTTTCAACAACTGATGGATCAACATTTGTTCCTTTGAACGAATGGCCGGGTATATCTTTTTATAGTATAGCTATTCCTGAAAAAGGTAAAATTCTTGTGACCGCAACAAGTGGTGGTGAGATTACTCTCTCGGATAATGATGGTGCTAGCTGGACATATCCCAGTAATGCAGAAACCGGTGCACCGTCATCTATCTTCGCTTCTGTAGCACTTGATGCAAACACCATGTTAATTGGTGGATCTAACGGATATATTGCTAAATCAGTTGATGCTGGCGCCACATGGACTAAAATTGATAACCCCATGGCACAGGAATCAAATAAATCTATCTACACCTTATATCAAGCACCTAATGGTGATGTATATGCAGCGGGTAGTTCTGCTTGGTTACTTAAAAGTACAGATCAAGGTGAAAACTGGGAACAGATTCCAGTGAGTAGTTCTATGACCATTTATGGTATGACTGTTTTCAGTAATGGCAAAGCTTTCTTGGGAGGTAATAGTGGTAAATGGTGTATGAGTGCCAGTACTGCTTTAGATAGTTTTTATCAGGTAACGGAAATGGGTACTATGAATGTCCGTCAACCCAAAGAACGCAATGGAGTGATCCTTGTACCTGCCAATGACTTTATCTATAGAATGCGCGATACCTATGATTCACTGGAAGTCGTATTTGAAATCCCAAATAAAGACGATGCCTATGCTCTTGAATGGGTAAGTGATGACGTTGCTTTCTTTGCCGGTTCAAAAGGTGCTATTTACCGGACAGAAGATGCCGGTGAAACTTGGGAACAGGAAATGAGTGCTGCTGACGATTATCTATATGATCTAAAGTATGATGGTGAAAAGCTCTGGACTGCTGGTAGATATGGTTTGATTATGAGCCGTAAATACGAAGAAGTTAAAGCTGATTTCACTGAAGAATTCTCAGATGGTACTCCTGACTTGACTTGGGTAGAAAATACAGCCAATGCCAATCCAGGTGGTTTAAACTTGACAGTCGCTGCAGATTCAGCCGGTATGACGAATGTAGGTATTTATGCTGATGATGCAAATACCGGTATGCTTTATGTTGATACTGGCAAGAAATTGAAAAACTATGAAGTTTCTGTAGATATTTATATTGAAAAAGAATATTCTGCTGATCAGCCTTATTACCCAGGTCTTTTAATTAAAGCGGATCCCGAAGCAACAAAATATTATCGTTTTGTCTATAGAAATGCTACATCGAGCATGGGTGCGTTGAAATTCCAGGGATACGATGGCAGTTGGCACGGAAGCAAACAGTGGAATGCCGGTGTAGATTTTGATACACTTGAAACAGGTTTTCATAACTTTAAAGCTCAGGTCGTTGATAATAAATTCTGGTTATATATTGATGGTGAATTACTCCCCGGTTGTCCTATCAGCCAGGAAGATAATCCTGTATTAACAGCAGGTTATCCCGGAATTTATGTTTACAATGCAACGGACGGAAAAGTTGTATTTGACAATTTCAAGGTCAATGTTTACTCTTTTATTGATTACCATGTTACAGCTAATGTAGATATGGGTATTATGGTTCGCCGCGGCGATTTTGATCCTGCGTCAAGTGCCTTGGATATTATTGGTACTTTTGATGGCTGGACAGGGACACCTATGACAGATACAGATGCTGATACTGTTTACACTGCATCCCTTGGATGGCACGATGCCGGAACGACCATTGAATTCAAATGTCGTCGTAATGGTGCATGGGATAACACTGAAGAATTTCCTTCAGGTGGCGCAAATCGTACATATCTTGTAACAGAGGAAGAAAATCAGGTTATTCCTACTTTCCTCTATGGTGATATTACTGAAGTTGCTATTGATGGTGTTCCTGAACAATACGAATTGTCTCAGAACTATCCGAACCCTTTCAATCCTGCAACAACTATTAAATTCCAGATTCCTGCAACTGAAATGGTAACAATGAACATCTTCGATCTTAAGGGTCGTAAGGTAGCTGAATTGTTCAATACTCAGATGGACGCTGGATATTATAATGTTACATTTGACGCTAGCGCTCTTCCAAGTGGTATGTATATTTATCGCTTGACAGCCGGTGAATTTAGAGATGTCAAAAAGATGACCTTGCTTAAATAAGTAATCATTTTATACATATTAGTAAAGGCCTCGAGAGATCGGGGCCTTTTTTTGTAACGAGATGACGGGATATTTTTTGACAGGATAACAGGATAAAGCGGATTACTTGTTGACAGGATAACAGGATAAACCGGATTACTTGTTGATAGGATAACAGGATAAACCGGATTGCTTGTTGATAGGATAACAGGATAACTGGATAGCTTTTAGACAGAATAAGCCTCCTGCGCCCCGACAATTCGGGGCTTACACCTTCGCTCCTGCGGAGCTTTGGCGCACAGGCCGGTTCACAGGTCGGCGGACAAGTTGCTGCGTCTTTATTCTGTCAGAAGAAGATCAACCCCTCCATTTCAGTCAGGGTTGTTTTGCTTTAGAGATAGTAAATCCCCGGGTTTCACCCCGGGTCATTATTGAAAAACCCCTCCATACGTCGGGGTTGAATATTTCAAACGATTCAACATTCGATATCGAGGACTTCCTAAATCAAAAATCGTTCATTTTAATCGACGAAGCCTTGGCGAAGTTGATCCTTGTTCAATATTCAAGGAGATCTCTCCATGCGTCAGAGTTATTTTCACTTTTATTAACTAATACTGATTGACTTAAAGCACTCTCAGATGTTTTCTCTAAGACATCATTGAGACCTTGCCCCAATTTATTTATTAATGATAAGAAGATCAAAGCTTTGAGTTAATCATTTGCCCCAAGTCTTTTCTAAATTACACTTCTCACAAAAGATATCATCGTCGCCAAAACGGAGAATTATCGACATATCGACTTTATCGACCTTATCAACTTGTCTCTACCTCCTCCAGGAAAAAATCATCCTGATGACCTTTGACTTTCTTAGCAAATTAATCCTCGCGACCATAATACCTTCTTACCTTTATACCTGATTAATCCTGACGACTTTTTTTTGAAAGTTTATCGTTTCTTTTTTGTTTTTTCCTCTCTTCTACCTTATATTTTATAGTTAAAATAAAGGACTAAACATGAAGAAGAAATGGTTTCACAACAAGACAAGAATGCTGACTCAGTTTTTTGTTCTTGCCTTGGTTATTGGCGCACTGATTCTTGGTGCTGTCAAAGCAAACTTTGTTCCGGATATGGAAAAATTCTGTCCCTTTGGCGGTTTAATGTCTTTGGGTTCGAAATTGAATTTGGGTAGTATGGCCTGCTCGATCAGTGAAACGCAGGTATTTATTGGATTAGGCGTTCTATTGATGATCATTTTGGTCGGTAAACTGTTTTGCGGATGGCTTTGTCCCGTGGGAACAGTTAGCGAATGGTTTAATAAATTGGGTGTACGTCTGGGCGTTTCTATTAAAATGAATAAGATCGCTGACCGTATTTTACGTTTGGGGAAATATGTACTACTCTTTTTAGCGGCGTATTTTACCATGATCTCTTCTGAGCTCTGGTGTAAAAAATTATGCCCCTATTTTGGCCCTGTATCGGGATTTAATGTGGATACAGTTCTTCTGCTTTCTTTGCTAACAATGGCAGCAGTCATCATTGCATCTATCTTTTTCAAGAAGTTCTGGTGTAAATATTTTTGCTTCCTGGGAGCATTGAGCAATGTTTTTGCAAATATCCTGGTAACAGGTCCCATTATTTTGCTTTATCTTATATTATTGTGGATTGGAGTTAAGATCCCATTATTCTGGTTGCTACTTGTTGTTATAGCAGCAACAGCGCTGACCGAAGCATTGAGATTTAAATTCTTTAGTATTTCCCCATTTAAGGTCAAAAGAAGCGAGGATACTTGCACAAGTTGTAAAGTCTGTGATGACCATTGCCCCGAAGGTATTGAAGTAAGTGACGCTACTCCGGTAACGCACCCTGATTGTACTTTATGTCTGGATTGTGTAAAATCTTGCCCCGTTAATAATACTCTAAAGGTCAAGGGTGGCAAATGGATGCCTGTGATTGTTATGGTTGTTGTGATTGGCTTATCTTTGATCTTGGCTAAACAATTTCCTATGGCAACACTTTCGGAACGTTGGGGTAACTACGAAGAAGCTTCATCCATGAATACCGTAAAAAAGGAAGTGTTTGAAGATCTTTCATCACTTCATTGCTATGGTACTGCAGTTTCCCTTAAAAACAAAGTTGCCAGAACAAGAGGTATTGTTGGACTTGATGTCTGGGCTTCTAAAAAGAAAGCTATTGTTTACTACGATACCACGATGGTTGATCTCTTGCGTGTAAAACGCACTGTTTTTTCACCTTCGAAATATAATATTCAGAAAAATGTTACATTAGACAACGCCCCCGAAAGCTTAATAGCGTATCGCGTGGGTATCTGGGAATTATTTGATGGTGAAGATAATATAGATGTCTATCGCTTGCTCATGAAAAATAAAGGCATTTATGGTTTTTATACTGAGTTTGGTGAACCGGTTATTGTTGTAATTTACATGGATCCTGAAAAAGTGAAACCTGAAGAAATCAAGGACTTGATCGAAGTTCCTGAGTATGAATATATGTCAGAAGGTAAAGCAATTCAAAAGGAACTTGATTTCTCACTTGAAAACGAAGGCGAAGTCATTGATACAGTAACCTATCTTGAGTACCGTAAATCATTCTTCTCTGCTTATGACAGGGCTTTTAATAAGTATAATGAACAAGATCCGGCAAAGATGAATATCTTTGAGATTGATTTTGTTAACGGTGAGGACCCCACAGCTTTCCGTAGAATGGGTCATCTCACATCTCATATGTCTTTTGAGCCGGGAACAGTTCGTATTAAAACCGAATTTAGAGAAAATCCGATCTTACAGGTTTACTTTATGTCCGATAGTACCAATGCTGATAATATCATGAAACATCTTAATAAAGAGATGTTAACCTGTTTGCTTAGTGATGGTTCAACAAAAGAATATGATAATGTTTTTATCTTTAAAGGACCTTTTACGGTTAAAGCGGTAAAATAATTTAGATATATTTTTTTGATATAATTGACTCGTAGGGGCGCAAAAATATGTGCCCCTATGTCTTATGAAGATGTTTTTCTTGAAATAATTACTTATTATTTTTCCTTGCGATAAGTTTTTGATTATCATTATATTGCAATTGAATGTAAAATTATTTGCTTTCGAAAATATATTTGTTATATTTCTGAGCTATTTTGGAGTACGGTATATGCTTGAACAGTTACAGGACAATCTACAAGCGATCTTTAAAAAATTACGGGGCCAGGGTAAAATAACGGAACAGAATATTTCCGATGTTTTGCGCGAGGTTAGGCGGACTTTACTTGAAGCTGATGTGAACTACACAGTTGCCAAGGAGTTTATCGCCAAGGTAAAAGAGAAAGCTTTAGGAGAAAAGGTCCTTACAAGCATTACTCCCGGCCAGATGGTCGTTAAGATCATCCATGATGAGATGATAGATCTTCTGGGTGAAGAGCATGTTCCTTTACAACTTGATGGTCTTCCTCCTGCCATGATCATGGTAGTTGGTTTACAAGGGTCCGGTAAAACGACTTTTGTAGCAAAACTTGCCAAACAGCTCAAGGAAAGTGGTAAACGACCCATGATGGTCGCGGCTGATATTTACCGTCCTGCAGCTATTGAGCAATTACAGGTTCTTGGTAAGCAAATTGGAGTGCCTGTCTATAGGGAAGATAGCAAGAATGCCGTGAGGATCTGTAAGCACGCGCTTGCAGAAGCACGGAAAAGTGATGTGAACGTTCTGATCTTTGATACTGCGGGTCGATTACATATTGATGATGTCATGATGGATGAGGTTAACAGCATACATAAGGAGCTGAAACCCAAGGAAGTTTTATTCGTGGCTGATGGTATGATCGGACAGGATGCCGTGAATGCGGCAAAGGCTTTTAATGAAAGGTTGAATGTAAGCGGAATTGTCTTAACCAAATTAGATGGTGATACACGAGGCGGTGCTGCTCTTTCTATCAGATCTGTTACAGGAAAGCCGATAAAATATATATCAATGGGTGAAACCTTGGATGATCTTGAAAAATTTCATCCCGATCGTTTTGCCAATCGCATTCTCGGTAAGGGCGATGTCGTCTCCCTGGTTGAAAAGGCTCAAGAGGCCTTTGACGAAAAAGAAGCGCAAAAACTGGAAGAAAAAATCAAGAAGAACTCATTTGATCTTCAGGATTTTCAGGATCAGTTAAAGAGTTTGCAAAAAATGGGACCGCTTTCTTCTTTGTTGGATATGATCCCCGGGGCAGCACAAATGAAAAATGCCCAAGTGGATGAAAAACAGTTCACAAGGACGCAAGCAATCCTGAATTCGATGACCAAGAAGGAAAAATCAAAACCTAATGTCATTAACGCAAGCAGGCGCAAACGAATAGCTGCCGGGTCGGGTACCCACGTAGCAGATGTCAATCGACTCTTGAATCAATTTGATCAGATGAAAAAAATGATGAAAAAAATGAACAAAATGAAACTTCCCAAAGGGGCAATGGCAAATATGAAGAACATGCCCTGGAAGAACTAAAGGAGAACACAGTGTCAGTAAAAATCCGGTTAACAAGAATGGGTAGAAGAAACCGTCCATTTTACCGTGTAGTCGTTGCAGATTCACGCTCTCGTCGTGATGGCCGCTTTATCGAACAAATTGGAACCTACGATCCTATCAAAGAAAACAATAATTTCAGCGTACAAGAAGATCGAGTATTTCATTGGTTAAAAGTTGGTGCACAGCCTTCGGATACCGTAAAAAGAATGCTTTCTAAAGAAGGTATTATGTTGAAATGGCATCTTGAAAATTCAAATATTTCCGAAGATCAAAAGAAAATTGAACTTCAAAAATGGGAACTCGCTAAAAAAGCTAAAGACGATAAAAAAGAAGCCCCAGCCACCTCTGCTAAAGCTACAGCGGACGCGCCGAAGGAAGTAGAAGCAGCACCTGTTAAAGAAGCCACTCCCGTTAAGGAAGCTGCTGCTGTTAAGGAAGAAATACCTGAAGTTCCTGTTGAAGAGTCCACTTCCGCTAAAACTACAGCGGACGTGCCGAAAGAAAAAGCACCTGTCTCTGATAAAGATACAGCAGAAAAAGCTGCTGAATAATTGACTGGGGTCCGGGTGTTTTGATCATCAATAAACAAGCAACTAGAAATTCAAATAGAAAGGGCTGACATGCAAGAATTTGTAGAATCGATTGTTAAACGCTTGGTTGATAATCCGGATGAAGTAAATGTTACCAAGATAGAAAGTGAAAATAACACGATTTACGAGTTGAGAGTAGCTCAAGCTGATCTTGGTAAAGTTATTGGCAAACATGGTCGGACAGCTCAAGCTTTACGCACACTGCTTACAGCGGTATCAGCAAAAGCCGGACAATCACGTTCGACACTTGATATTATTGATAGATAAGTTCAGGCAAAATATGTCTTTTAAGATCATTGGCTATATTGGAAAATCCTTTGGTCTGGAAGGAAAATTTTATCTCACTGAACCGAAGCTAAACGCGGAAGCGTTACGCTCATTGAAATATGTATATGTTGGCAATGGTGTTGAACCGGATGAAGTCCATGCCTTACTATCAGTCGAAAACAGGAATTCACGCTTGTGCATTTCTGTAGAAGGTATTGAAAGTAAGGAAGCGGCCACCCGATTGACACACAGCGCATTGTTTATTACGGACAAACAGGCAAGTTCTTTTCCTGAACTCGAAGAGGACACTGATATTGAAGGCTATAAAGTCTTTGAAAACGGAATCCAAATTGGTGAAGTAAAGGAAATACAAGAACTGCCGGGTCAGGACATGATCATATTCATAACAATGGACGGATCAACTGTTATGCTTCCCTATGTGGAAGAGTTCATCGAGGACATCGATGATGAACAGGGGATTCTTCATGTCCAATTATTGGAAGGAATGATGGATGATCATTGATGTATTGACCTGTTTTCCGGACATGATCTTACCGGTCATAAACCAGAGCATGGTAAAACGAGCTCAGAAAAAAGGACTGGTGGAGATTAGAGTGCATGACCTGAGAGATTTTTCTCAAGACAAGCACCGCAAAACCGATGATTATCCTTTCGGTGGTGGTGATGGCATGGTTATGACTCCTCAACCGCTGTATGATGGCATTCGCACCCTCTTGCAACAAGCACCCGAAGGTGCCCAAAGCAGAGTACTGTTCCCGACTCCCGATGGAGTTGTCTTTAAGCAGGAACTTGCTCATGAGTTCTCTTTAGAGGAGCATTTGATATTCATATGTGGGCACTATAAGGGGATCGACCAGCGTATTCGAGATATGTTGGTAACAGACGAGATATCCATCGGGGACTATGTCCTAACGGGCGGCGAGATTTCATCCGTGGTAATCATGGATGCGATCATACGCCTAATACCCGGTGTACTTAGCGAAATTAACTCTGCCTTAAGTGATTCGTTCTCAGATCCTCTGCTTGATTGTCCCTGGTACACACGTCCTGAAGAATTTGAAGGGCATAAGGTACCGGATGTATTGTTAAGTGGGCATCATGCCAACATTGATAAATGGCGAATAGAAGAACGAATAACTAAAACAAAAGAACGCAGACCGGATATGTGGAAAGCCTATTCGGATAAAGGAGATGACAAAAATGGATAAAACACAAGTTGCAGCAATAGGGCACTTGCGAGACGATATCCCGGAATTTAAAGCCGGTGATACTTTAGTAGTGGATGTTAAGGTCCGTGAAGGTAATAAAGAAAGAATTCAGCAGTATAAAGGTATTTGTATTGCCCGTAAAGGAAGTGGTATAAACGCTACATTTACCGTAAGAAAACTTTCCGGTGGTATTGGTGTAGAAAGAATTTTCCCTTTACATTCACCCAACCTTGCCAAGATCGAGCGCGTATCGGTTGGTAAAGTCCGCAGATCCAAAATTTACTATATTCGCGAGCTTAAAGGCAAGAAAGCAACACGCATGAAAGAAGTACGTAAATAGTCGGTTTTCCGCTTGCATTTTGACGCGAAAAGCATTATTATTTTCCGCTTTGAAATTTGCATAAAAATTTCTGTGGCTCTGTAGCTCAGTCGGTAGAGCAGGGGACTGAAAATCCCTGTGTC
>CAZNFT010000034.1:0-19398 GCA_964572745.1 uncultured bacterium | reverse complement strand
GATACTGGTATCATTGGCACTGCGGATTTCAAGCTCATGATCTTTTGCAAGATGGTGCAATTTCGTTTTTTTAAGATACTCGTTCAGACGAGAAGACGCAGGAAGTGTTACCATACCCGGCGTTTCAACTGCACCAAAGACCGGAACTTTAAGCTTTTTCACTTCGCTCAAATTTACATTCACAAGAATATCTTTATTGCTCTTTTGACAAATATTTTCAATGAGCTCAATTGATCGAGTAAGCGTTTGCCCCTTAAGATCTACTTGTCCATATCCGGGAATGGTCAATGCGTCGGATAATCCCACCTGAAGTTGAAAAGTTTCTGTAAGGCCGGAAATGATCTGTATAATAAATATATCACCGGCACCGATAACATATTCGTCAGGATCTAAGGCGATGTCTAGTGGTGTCATTGTGCTCACCGTGCTGATCAAAAAACCTTGGCTCGGCATAACACTAGAATTATTGTCTTCTTTCAAAAAATCTTGTGCACACAAGAATAATGAAAGAATTAAAAAACTAAAAAATGTTAATGTTTTTTTCATTTTATCTCCGTTTGTCATTGGTGTTACAGTTATAATGACCTCATAATATAGGCAAAAACTTGTTTATTAGAAGCTACTTTTTCTGCTAATCTATTTACTCAACACCATTTTCCCGGCATCTACAGGCTCATTATTTATATCCAATCTATAGACATACAATCCTGAGGATAAATTTGTTCCATCAAAGATCATTTTATGAAGACCCCGAGACTGATATCCCATGTCGAATTTCCTGACCAGATCGCCTTTGATATTATAAACAAGAATAGCAATATCAGCGGAATTATTCAGAGAATATTCTATGGTCGTTGTGGGATTAAAAGGATTTGGATAATTCTGTCTCAAAACAAAGCTCTCCGGAAGGCTCTCCTCAACAGCGACTCCGGAATCATAGCCCATATATAAGAGGATTTCCCCTGCAAGAAGTTCTCGCTGTAATTTTGTAATGATGACTTCAAAAGGGAAACCCATGACCATGACTTTTCCGTCTTTTGTGCCACTTGGAAAAGCTCCGCTATAGGCGACTGCTGCCGTTTTATTATTAGCATATTTTAATACGCTCTTGGATCCACCTGAAGTAGTTAATACATCCGGATAATCTTCGGGATAGGTATCACTTTCTGCACCGTCTTTTGAAAATCTAAAACTTAAATGTTCAAAATTCGTTCCATCAACTCCCGACACCGTATAACTCTCAGCATTATCGGCAACATAAGCAGCTTTTAAATAATTATGGAAAAAATCCTTATCATTTGTTGTTCCTTTTTGATCAAGGTCCCAGCCAATTTCAGATCCTGAAACAAAAAGTTTACCACCTTGCTTTAAATATGCCTTCACCAGTGTTTGCTCTGTGGCATTAAATGTCTGATCTGCTGTACTTTCATCTCCCAAGATCCACCATAGCATATCATAATCTTCAATGCTCACTTGCGAGTAAATAACCGCATCGTTCGAGGAAGCATCATAGGCCACATTCCAATAATCCATGGCATCGGCAGTTTGCGCCGAAAATCTGTGAGTAGCCAAGGAATATGAAGCCATTCTGTCAAAACCATCAACAATAAGGACTTTAAAATCGCTGTCAGTATTCTTACAAGAATATGTATCGGATACATTATAAACCTCAGAACCGATCAAATCATATGAGCCAACATAATAGTCATATTGAACATTTTTTGGCTGAGCAAGCCTGATCTCCATTGTACCTTTGGGAACTTCGGCAATGGCTGAAAAATCTGTTTCTTCCTTACTTTTACGAAAAATCTTGTAACCAATGAAATCGACTGTCTCACTTGCTTCCCAGCTAATTTGAACTGAATCATTTTCACTTTGGACTGCCACTAAATGCGGCATGGGAGCATCCGTGTTTTGAATAGAATTATATCTTACAGGTTTATAAGCAGAAAGATCTGAAATATTCCAAGTGTAATAACGTGCCGCCCAGCCACTGCCGGTTTCTTCGATCTGTACTAGCTTGCCCTGATCTGTCCATTCTACCACCATGCGAATATGAGACCCGGCATTATTGGTGGCATCGGCAGGTAGAAGGTCGTTAAATGAGCCTAGCTCAGTTGTGACTTGATTAAAGGTTCTAGTGGTATATCGACTTGTAGTTTCCCAGCAAACACAAGCAAAGCCAGAGCAATCTGCACCTACTGAATTTCCATAATCCACAACAGAAGTATTTCTATCACCGGCAAGTTTTCCGGCAGCTATACCTACATCAAATTCTGCGACAGTATTCCAGCCACCCCATTTATAAGGCACCCGTTGATTTTGACCGACTTTGATCCATTCCGGTGTTGTTACAGTACTTGTCGTGCCAATATTTGCCGCTGTAGCTGTCCATATATGCTGAACATATTCATCTGCAGTTATCAGTGTCTGTGTACGACTCACTGAGCTTGCAGCTTTCTTGTTAAGAGTGGGCGCAAGGCTCATTTGGGGTTCAGTTTCCACAAAATCATTAAAATAATATTCTTCGGAAAACTCACTTGGATAGGTGCTTAGCTTTTCTTTGCCCTCGACATAATCCCAGCGAATAATGTGAATGCCGTCTTTTGCGGAATGCATATGATATAATTCACCTTCGTCACCCAGAGTGAATTCTTTAAAGACATAAGTAAATTTTTGGCGAGGTAATTCCAATGTTTGCAGAAGTTCACCCTCATTATCAATTAAAAGCACATAGCGTTGAACTTTTAAAGGAGAGTGCTGAATAATGCTTTCAGCATAAATATAGTGCTCGGCATTATCTGTAGATCCGATAAGATCCACGGAACCGATATCTCCCAGATCATAACTGTATTCACTCCCGGCGATCTTCACTTTTAAACTGGAAGGTAATTCCCGCCGGACAATTAGGTCATCGGTCTTTGCCTTGCTCAAGATATTTTGGCTTATACTGATCTTAGCGTCTGCACTATTAACGACAATATTACCAGCTTCATTTTTAAAACCGTAATACATTTTCTTGACATCATCCAATTCAGAAAGCTTTTCTTTTTTACCCTTTTCGAGGAGATAAACTTCATGTTGCTTCATTAGATAAAGTTTATCGCTATCTTTATAAAAATCTAAAACATGAGGATCTTCAATTTCAATTGAAGCTTTGTAAAAATCATGATCATACAATTTGATCATTTTGTTTTCACTATCAAGAATATAGATCTCATCGCCATTTACCTGAAAAGAGAGTGGACCATTATGGAGTCCCGGATATGAAGCGTGTTTAAGATCTTTTTCTTCATCTCCCCGGGGAATGAATAAAAGCTCAGAAGATACCATATCAGCTAGCAACACTGTCATGCTCAAAGCTAGGAAGGCAAGTGTTTTTAAAATATTTTTCATTTTTAATTCTTTCCTTGTTTGGTTATTTTAAATCTGCTTGCGAATATACGATAAAAAACTCTGAGGTAAACATGAAATTGATTAGTTTAGTAGGACTTTTAGTCCTTTTGTTCATCGCCTGGCTTCTATCTTATCATAAAGATAAAGTAAATCTACGTACAGTTGCTTGGGGCCTTTTTCTCCAGTTCTTATTAGCGATCATTATATTACAAGAATCTTATATCTCCTGGATTGGTATGGGGATTTTCGCCATCCTTTTGGTCGTTTATGTTTTTAAAGATGTTCTAAAAGAAGCCTGGCCTAAACTTGTCTGCTCCATTGCAATTCTTGCAGCATCTGTTGCGACGGCTTTTTTACTATTTTTATTAATGAAAGTTATTCCATTTGTATGGTTATTGCTGTTAATCCTTCTTGTTATCTTAGCTAATAAATATTTACTGAAATCAGAAAAGATCAAACCATATCTTTCTGCTATTCTGATCATTACACTTTTTACAGCTCCTGTAGCTAATGGTGTTTATGGAAAAGCTATTTTTCAGACATTTTCAGATGGAGTTGCCAAGTTCTTAAATTTAGCCATCTATGGCGCAGAGTTTCTCTTTGGAAATCTTGCCAGGGGGGAATACTTCTTCCCGGCAACAAACACCTGGCCCGGTTTTGGTTATCTTTTTGCTTTTGTTGTACTACCGACTATTATTTTCTTTGGCGGTTTTATGGCTGTTCTTTACCACTTTGGCATTATGCAAAAAATCGTTGAAGGCATGGCAAAGTTTATGGCCTGGACCATGGGAACTTCGGGTGCTGAAACACTTTCCTGTTCCGCAAATATTTTTGTTGGACAAACAGAAGCACCTTTGCTGATCAAGCCATTCCTTAACGAGATGACTGAATCTGAATTACTGACTGTAATGGTTGGTGGTTTTGCGACTATTGCCGGTGGTGTTATGGCCGGCTTTATTGCGATGGGTATTAATGCCGGTCACCTGGTAGCCGCCTCCGTTATGTCCGCTCCTGCAGCTTTGGTCATGGGGAAGATCATCTATCCTGAACTTAAAGAATCAAAAACTTTGGGCATGGTTAAAATGCCAAAAATGGAAAAGAATCAAAATGTGCTCGGAGCTTTATCCGATGGCGTCACTGATGGTTTAAAACTTGCTGTGAATGTGGGTGCCATGCTCATTGGTTTTATTGCTGTGATGGCTCTGATCGATACGGGTTTTTCATTCTTGGATAAACTCATTGATGGAAAACTTTTGGGCAAGGAATACATGGATTATGCAGTCACTTCTCCTGTTTCGCCGGTAAAAGGTGAATATATGGGAATTTTCCCGGGATCTTTAAAAACACTTTTCGGTACTATTTTTAAGCCTCTGGCGTTTTTAATGGGTGTATCCTGGGAATATGCCGGAGAAGTAGGATCCCTTTTAGGTACCAAGATCTCTCTTAATGAATTTGTCGCTTTTGGTGCCTTAGGCCAATATATACAAGATGGTGTTTTAGATGAACGAGCAACCACGATTGCTACTTATGCCATCTGCGGCTTTGCAAATTTCTCTTCCATTGGTATTCAGCTTGGCGGTATTGGTGCCGTAGCTCCTCAGCGCAAGAATGCCTTGGCTAAACTTGCACTCAAAGCCATGATCGGTGGTGCATTAGCCTCCTGGACAACAGCGACTATTGCGGGAATATTGCTATAGCAACATTACTTTGTTATTCTATACGAAGTACCCGGCAGACCCAAGTCGCAAGATTTGCTGACAAGGGCTGGAAGAATCTATTTATTAATAGAATCCTTTACATTAGCTAACACTATCCGATGTATGAGAGTTGAGAAATGAATTAAAATGGCTATATTATGTAAACTTCCTTGGGTCAACCTTGGGTCAACCTTGGGTCAAGGTTGACCCAAGCTACAGCCTTCTTCTTGAGCAAAGACGCCATACAACACCACAATACCAAACTACACCTCTACACCCAAGCCTTGCCGAAGGTGTATATCCATCCCCTGGCTTTTAGCTTTGATTTCTAACCGATAATTTTTAACTTTGATCTTAAATGGAAAATTTATGATAGATCCAATTATCGACATGGTGCATTATCTCGCCTCGCGGGAATGCAATGGAAGACGTACGGGAACTGCTGGCTCGCTTGCAGCAAGAGAGTATATTATTGACAATATGATCAAAGCCGGTATTCATCCAGGAACTGCCAATGGTTTTATCCATGAATTTGAAGGTTTGCCCGGTGGTGCTTTAGGCTCGAATATTATCGGTGTTATTCCCGGACGAGGTGCTTTGCGTGACCGATTTATTTTAGTCGATGCACATTACGACCATCTTGGTAAGGATGATCAGGGACTTATTTATTATCCGGGTGCCGATGATAATGCCTCGGCTATTGCCTCCTTATTGCATGCCGCTAAAATATTTATAGATACTGAAGACAATAATAATCAAGACCGCCGTTCTCTCATCATCACTTTTTGTGATGCCGAAGAGCCACCTTATTTTAATTCTGAGCATATGGGCATAGAACATTTTTGTAAAGACTTTCCGGAGGTCATTGGGCGTATTGATATTGCTATTATTCTCGATATGCTTGGTCACCGTATGGGAAATGGTCGCGTCCCTGAAGAATTTCAGGAAATTTTCTTCATTATCGGTGCTGAAAAATCTGCTGTTGGACCTATAGTCAATAGCCTTAAAGAAAGCGTTGATGATATTTCCCCCATGCGAATGGGCGCTCACGCCATTCCACCCTCAGGTGATTATATTCCGCTCTATAAATACGATCTACCTTATTTGTTTATGACCACCGGACGCTTTCGTGAATATCATACTCCTTATGATACTGCCGAAAAATTAGATTATCCTAAACTAGAACGTTTCAGCAATTATCTGGCTTATTTGCTCACAGAATTAGCTGAAGCTCCCCTTGCTACTTTTGTTTATAACCGCTTAGGTGAAGATGATCTGACAACTCTGGAAACCTTGCAAGAACTTTTCAGTCGCATGAAAGATGATGAACAAATACCTAAAAATCAAAGTGTCTTCGACCATCTTCAAAAACGTTTTATCGAAGGTGATGTCGGGAAACAAAGCACCAAACTCGATAATATCAAAGACTTCCTCAAACAAGCACACAAACAAGCCCGTCGCCACGGAAACCTCGATCATAATGAACGCAGTAAGATCAAATATTTGATCGATGTGGTTCAGAAATATATGTATTAGAAATGCTTGAATTTTAAGTTTGAGACACGATGCTTATTAAAATGAGATTGGTGGGTCGGACCCATGTGTCCGATTATATAAACCCTAATTACCTCCACTTTTCTTTCCAATTCTTGGGGTTATTCTCTATATATATCTTATATCTGTCAATTTCATATCCTCTCATTATTCTATCATCAAATGATTTTTGCCATAATCTATTATTAAATCTTCTCCATCCTTTTTCATTTACCATGCAAATATATTCATTGCTTGTCATTGTTTTAAACCATTGAATTATTTTGGAGAGATTTGGGCGGACACGTGGGTCCACCCCCACAATCAAACAAGAATGATAAGGGAGAATTTCAATTAAAAAATGATAGTTGTTCGGCATAATTACAAAATCATGGCATTTCACTCCAGGAAACTTATTCTCAATTTTTAAATACCATTTTTCAACCATCTTCCCAGCATCACTCAAAATCATTCTATCATTAATAACCCACCCTAATAATCAAAGTCGATTCTGAACAACATTGCTAACAAAGTATATTCCTTCTTTACTGTAATCATACCCTACTAATCTCATTGTATTTCTACTGCTCATACATCAATGTAGCGAATAAATTCCCAAAATAAAAACCAGCCACAAAAAAGTGTGACCGGTGTTACAGAAATGCGATGTTTTTTTTACCAAAACAAAAAACCCCTCTTTCGAGGGGTTTTCTATATAATCTATTTTCTAAATACCAGTTTCTAATTACTTTTACTGGTTTTCTTCAATTGCCGCTTGTGCAGCTGCCAAACGAGCAATAGGAACACGGAAAGGTGAGCAAGATACGTAATTCATGCCAACGCTGTGACAAAATTTTACGGATGAAGGTTCACCACCGTGTTCGCCACAGATACCTATCTTAAGGTCAGGACGAACTGAGCGGCCTCTTTCAGTACCGATCTTAACTAATTCACCAACACCGACCTGATCCAATTTTTGGAAAGGATCATCTTGTAGTAAACCCTTTTCAAGGTAAACAGGCATAAAAACACCTGTATCATCACGAGAGTAACCAAAGGTCATCTGTGTCAGATCGTTTGTTCCAAATGAGAAGAATTCTGCAGTTTCGGCAACTTCGTTAGCTGTCAATGCTGCGCGAGGGATCTCGATCATGGTACCAACCAGATAATCTACCTTATCGCCTTTTTCTTCAAATACCTTTTCAGCTGTCGCACGGATAATATCTTCTTGCATGACGTATTCTGCTTTAGTTCCAATAAGGGGAACCATGATCTCAGGTTTAGCATCAATACCTTTTGCTTTACAATTTAGAGCAGCTTCGAGAATGGCACGAGTTTGCATTTCAGTGATTTCTGGATATGTATTACCTAAACGGCAACCACGATGTCCGAGCATGGGGTTAGATTCTTCAAGCGAGGAAACTTTATCTTTAACTTTCTCAAGTGAAACACCCATTTCTTTAGCCATCACAGCTTGGTTTTCTTCTTCGTGAGGTACGAATTCATGCAGAGGAGGATCGAGTAAACGAACTGTTACACCTAATCCGTCCATTGCTTCGAAAATACCTTCGAAATCTGCACGCTGGTAAGGCAAAATCTTAGCTAAAGCAGCTTTGCGACCTTCAACATCGTCAGAAAGGATCATTTCGCGGATAGCTTTGATTCTTTCACCTTCAAAGAACATATGTTCTGTACGTGTAAGACCAATACCCTGTGCACCAAAGTTGCGAGCAACAGTTGCATCAGCAGGTGTATCAGCATTTGTACGAACAAGCATCTTAGTATATTTATCACAAAGATCCATCAATTCACCAAAAGCACCTGATAATTCAGGGGTAATGGTTGGGATCTTTTCAGCGTAAACTTCACCGGTTGAACCGTTAAGTGAAAGCCAGTCACCTTCATTGTAAACTTTACCACCAACTGTCATAGTACGAGCTTTGTAATCAATTTTTACAGCACCTGCACCGGAAACACAGCATTTACCAATACCGCGAGCAACAACAGCTGCGTGAGAAGTCATTCCACCGCGAGCGGTCAAGAAACCTTCAGAAACGTTCATACCTTCAATATCTTCCGGAGAAGTTTCAATTCTAACAAGAACGACTTTTTCGCCTCTTGCTACCCATTCGGCAGCTTCATCAGCAAAAAATACGATACGACCTGTTGCAGCACCGGGTGATGCAGGAAGACCCTTAGCAATAGATTTTGCTTTTGCTAATTCGTCATTGTCGAATACAGGGTGAAGTAATTCATCTAATTTATTAGGTTCAACACGCAAAATTGCGGTTTTTTCATCAATAACATTTTCTTTGACCATATCCATTGCGATAGTGACCATAGCTTCACCGGTTCTTTTACCGCCACGAGTCTGTAAGATCCATAGACGACCATCTTGAATAGTGAATTCTAAATCCTGCATATCTGAATAATGTTTTTCCAGTTTTAACTGGATATCATCGAGTTCTTTATATGGACCGGGCATAGCTTCTTCGAGTGAAGGATAATTCGCTGCGCGATCTTCTTCAGAAACGCCGGCAAGAGCTGCCCAACGTTTGGAACCTTCAAGTGTGATCTGCTGAGGTGTACGAACACCAGCAACAACATCTTCACCCTGAGCATCGATAAGATATTCACCGTTGAAAATATTTTCGCCGGTTGCTGAGTCACGGGTAAAAGCAACACCAGTTGCTGAATTATTACCCATATTACCGTAAACCATAGCTTGTACGTTGACTGCTGTACCCCATTCGTCTTTAAAACCATTCATACGACGGAATATTTTAGCGCGATCATTATCCCAAGAACCGAAAACTGAGCCAATAGAAAGCCATAATTGTTCCCAAGGATCTGTAGGGAAACCGTGACCTGTAGCTTTCTTGACTGCTTCTTTAAATTCATCTACCATTGCCTTGAGATCATCTACAGTAAGTTCTGTATCTAATTCAACGCCTTTAGCTTCTTTTGTAATTTCAATAATTTCTTCAAAGGGATCAACATCATCTTTGTCTTCTGGTTTCATACCAAGAACAACATCACCGAACATCTGAACAAAACGGCGATATGAATCCCATGCAAAACGTTCATTTCCGGATTTTTTAGCTAGGCCTTCAACAACTTCATCGTTCATACCAAGGTTTAGGACCGTATCCATCATACCAGGCATAGAAACGCGGGCACCGGAACGTACAGAGAGTAACAGCGGATTAGCTGCATCCCCAAAAGTCGCTCCCATGACCTCTTCCATGTGTTTAACACCTGCTTCAACTTCTTTTTTTATCGTCTCTACTGTTTTGTCAACACCATCTTTGTACCATGCAGTACAAACTTCGGTTGTAATAGTAAAACCGGCAGGAACAGGAACTCCAATCAAGTTCATTTCTGCAAGATTTGCACCTTTTCCGCCCAGAAGATTCTTATCTGTGGCTTTACCATCCGCTTTACCAGCACCGAATAAATAAACATGTTTCATACGCTTTTTCCTTTCTTTTTAAGCCTCAAAATATAACTGATTAGATGAGAAAATGCAAGCAAGATAACAACAAAAACGTAAAAACATAAATAAGAAATTACAGATATAATTTTGACGGAATTCGGTGGGAGAAACTGGTGAACATTTATCAGTAAACTATGGATATTTTATAAGTTTGACTCAAACTATTTGAGTTAGGCCAATGCCTTTATTATCCATTAACCCAAGGCTGTTAAAATACTTTGCATAATATTTTTAAAAGACAATTATTTCCTGCTAGCCTGCACTTAGCCTTAACCTTAACTTATTTTTCTAAGTCCTCTTAAATCGCCTGTCTAATTCCTCTATCGTCAAGTTAATAATGGTTGGTCGTCCATGAGGACAAGCATAAGGTGTTTCGCAGAGGAAAAGTTGATCAACAAGGGTCTGCATCTCAACGGGGTCAAGGCGGTCGCCTGTTTTAATAGCAGCTTTGCAGGCATAGGATGCTGCCATATTGTAGGTTTTGTCCGGTTGGGATTCTTTACGCTCGCGATAGTTATCTAAAATATCCAGGACAACGCGACCTTCGTCAATATTCCGAAGATCGGCCGGAACGGCTTCTATAACCATGGTATTATGACCAAAATCCCGCAGACTGAATCCTAATTTCTGGAACTCCCGGATAACATCAGCCAGCAAAGAAAAATCGTCCGGTGACAATTCAAGGCTTACCGGAAAAAGTAGTTGTTGGGATGCTTGGGCTGCTGACTGGGAAAATGTCTTTAGGGATTTTTCAAACAAAATACGTTCGTGGGCTGCATGCTGATCGATGACAATAATAGCTGTAGCTGATTGAGCAAAAATATATTTATTGTGTGCTTGCCAAAGCGAAACGATCTTATTGCCTTTTATATCAGTGGATCCCTTCATTTGAAGATTTGTATTGAATTGCTCTATTCTGCGAGTCAAAGGATGATCATCAGGTAAAGGTGGAGGTTCCGGTGGACGCATAGCATGCATTGAATCTAAAGACATACCTTGTTGTTCACCCGGCATATCACGATAATTCGATGTTCTGCGTGAATAATCAATATCCCGCGTTCCAGGCGTTGCCCCAAAGGGAATATGTGGCATATTGCTCATGCTTGGAACTACTCGCATGGTATCAGTAAGTTTAGAATGCACAGCATTACGCAAAAAATGATAGACCTGCCATTCGTTCTGATATTTTATCTCGGTTTTTTGAGGATGCACATTGACATCAATTTCTGAGGGTGGTACCCTCAGTTTTAATACAAAAAAGGGATACTCACCTTTTTCTACCATGGGCGAAAAAGCGGCATAAACTGCCGAATTCATAAGTCTATCATTTACTAAGCGATCGTTGACGAACAAATATTGTTCACCATTTTTCTTACGGACCAGATCAAGTCCACCCACATAACCTTCCAGACCAAGCTGCCCATCCTGCGCCTGCACGGGAATCAGTTTTTGATCATAATGAGGTGAAAACACATCTACAATTCGCTGTTTTAAGTTAGCAGGTTCTAAAATAAATATTTCTGCCCCATTGGAAAAAAGTTGAAATCGAAATTCGGGATATCCTAAAGCAAAGCGTCGAACAGTATCGACTATATGGCGGTATTCTGTATTGGGAGATTTTAAAAACTTACGGCGGGCAGGTGTATTATAAAATAAACGTTTGACTGTAAAATGCGTTCCTTGTGCCATAGAAATCGGCTCTATGGCCTGGATCTCACCGGCATTTATTACAATTCGCCGACCTTCGGAGTTAGCATCTTGGCAAGATTGAGCTTCCGTCATGGACACCGATGCGATAGACGGCAAAGCCTCACCACGAAATCCCAAGGTACGGATAGCTTCAAGATCGTTCATCTCCCGGATCTTACTCGTAGCATGTTGTTCAAAAGCAAGAAGCAAATCGTCCTCGCTCATACCTTCACCATTATCCACAACACGAATAACATCCTTTCCGCCATTCTTAATGGAGACCAAAATATTGGTGGCACCCGCATCAATGGCATTTTCCATGAGCTCCTTTACCACCGAAGCGGGACGCTGTACCACCTCGCCTGCTGAGATCTTATTCGCTAGTTGTTCAGTTAATATATGTATCTTCGACAAATCAACTCCTAGTTTAGTGTGTAAATTAGATGAAATGAAGCACATCTGGAAGCAAATATTTTACAATCTGGAAAAGAAGCGCAAGACTGGGTCAATACTTTTGCTCGCATTGAGCCAATGGGGAAAATCTCCTTTATTTTCCTGTCTCCCTTTCTAAGTACTCAGCACTCGTCTTAGTCCTATCCACCAAAAGCTTAGCGAAGACTGATCACACGATTCACCAGAGTTTATTCTTCACCCTTTTCCGTTTAGCTTTTATAATTATTTGCTATTTCAACATAAATCCTTAACTTTCAACCCTTAAAGCCGGTTTTTACTTGACAATTGCAAATCAGGAGATAAAAATGAAAGAGAAAATGATCATGAAGCCCGAGAGAAAAGTTGACGAACGCAGAGTTGCGGTGCGTCGCGCTCGACGCGTGGTCATAAAACTGGGGACTAAAGTCCTGCTGGCTCTTCATGATAAAAAGGGTTCGCCTGAATTGATGCGCCTGATCTCGGATATTGCAGCCCTGCACGAAAAGGGTTACGAAATAGCTCTGGTTACTTCCGGTGCCGTTGGTTTTGGTATGGATAGATTAGATCTGGAAGCGCGACCATCGGGACTAAAAAAGAAACAGGCGCTTGCTTCGGTCGGCCAGGCTTTGCTCATGCAGAAATGGAACGATCTTTTTCGCCATTGGGGTATTCCTACCGGCCAAATTCTCGTCACCTACGATGTTATCGAAAACCGCAAGCGTTTCTTATATACACGCGATTGCCTGCTCACGCTTTTCCGTTATG
The DNA here is from genome assembly GCA_964572745.1 of uncultured bacterium. Taxonomy (GTDB): domain Bacteria; phylum Fidelibacterota; class Fidelibacteria; order Fidelibacterales; family Fidelibacteraceae; genus M50B103. The sequence continues at coordinate 6,390 of CAZNFT010000034.1, read as the reverse complement.
GCGCTATTCCTATTATCAATGAAAACGACTCAATTTCTGTTGATGAGTTGAAATTTGGCGATAACGATGCCTTATCTGCTCTGGTCGCATCGCTTATTGATGCAGATCTGCTTGTTTTATTTACAGATACTGACGGTCTCTATACCAAAAACCCACAAAAACACCGGGATGCCGAGCGCATTTCCATTCTTGATAAAATAGACGAAAATACTTTTGAGCTAATCGATGATTCTCAGAATTCATTATCTATGGGAGGTATGACCTCCAAGCTCAGGTCAGCACAGCAAGCTGTTAGCGGCGGGACCCATGTTATTATTACTGATGGTTTCAATCCCGGTTTAAAGGGCATTCTTGAGGGACAGGACATGGGCACTTTTATTCAAGCTGACAGCCGTTTTCATAGCAAGCGAAAACGTTGGATATTTTTCAACAGGCGTGTAAGGGGTAAGATCTTTGTGGATGATGGCGCGGCAAAAGCACTTATCAAGGGGAATAAAAGTCTATTACCCGGTGGCGTAACGCATACAGAAGGAAATTTTCAGGAAGGAAATATTGTCGGTATTTATAACAAGAATGCTACGATGATCGCCAAAGGGATCAGTTATTACACCAGCACAGATATAGAAAAAATCAAGGGTAAAAAAACCGGGAATATTAACAAAAAGGATGTAAAACGATATTATGATGAGATCATTCATCGGGATAATCTTATTATCGTATAAATGAAGGAGATAAATGATGATCCGCGAACTTGCACAAAAAACAAACGCAGCTTATCAGGCTTTTTTAGAAAGCGGCACTGGCGACAAAAAAAATGCTATTTTGACATCTATTGCTGAAGGGCTTGAAGCGGCTCGTCAGGGATTGAAACACTCAAACCGAAAAGACCTGAATATCGGTAGAGATAAAGATCTCAGCGAAGCATTTCTTGATAGATTAGCGCTTAACGACAAGCGTATTGATGGCATGATACAGTCTTGCCGCGAATTGATAGAACTTCCCGACCCTATTGGTGAAATTTACGAAAGTTCTCTGCGACCCGAGGGTTTTACTGTATCAAGAATGCGCGTGCCCATCGGCGTTATCGGCATTATTTACGAAGCGCGACCAAATGTAACCATCGAAGCAGCTTGCCTTTGCATGAAATCCGGGAACGGTGTTATTTTGCGCGGTGGAACGAATGCTTACCATTCCAATATGGCCCTGGTCAAGATCATACAAAAAGCTCTTAGAGATAATAATGTAGATGAACATCTCATCTCCTATCTGGATAGCACCGACAGATCCGCTGTTCAGGAATTATTAAAACAGGATGACCTCATTCACCTCATTATTCCTCGTGGTGGCGAAGGTTTGATCCGCAGCGTTGTCGAAAACTCACGCATCCCTGTTTTAAAGCATTATAAAGGTGTTTGCCATATTTATGTGCAGGAAAATGCCGACCAAAAAATGGCGCAAAATATCACCCTCAATGCAAAAGTCCAACGCCCTGCCACCTGTAATTCTGCAGAAACTTTACTGGTGGATGAAACCATTGCAGAGGAATTCCTGCCCAAAATCCTACCTGCCTTAAAAGAGCAGAAAGTTGAGATCCGCGGCTGTGAAAAAACTCGTTCACTGTATAGCAAGAATGTCTTGATCGCCAGCGATGAAGACTATGCAGCCGAATTTTTGGCTCCTATCATTGCGGTGAAAGTCGTAAAAAACATGAGTGAAGCTATTTCGCATATCGCAAAATATGGATCTGGACACACCGAAGCTATTATTTCAGAGGACAGATCCGCCTGCGATCATTTTATACAAAATGCAGACAGCGCATCCATTATTGTAAATGCCAGCACACGTCTGGCAGATGGTGGTGTTTACGGACTGGGTGCCGAGATCGGCATTTCCACCGACAGACTCCACGCCCGCGGACCCATGGGATTGAAAGAACTTTGTACTTATAAATGGATAGTGCAAGGAAGCGGCCATATCAGAGAATAAGGAATAGTTAAAAATTTACAAGAAACAACAATCTTTGCATTGAGCTAATGCGTTTGCTTAACATTGAGTCAATGTGAGCTGTTCACATCCACCCCTCCATCATCCATTTCTTTTCCATTGCCAAGCGAAACTTTTTTTCTTATTATCCAGCATGAAATTTGAAAGGAAATTATCATGGTCAATATAAAGACAATTGGTATTTTAACATCGGGTGGCGATTCACCGGGAATGAATGCAGCTATAAGAGCTGTGGTAAGGACTTCTATTTATTATGGACGTGAAATTTACGGTATCAGAAATGGGTTCCGCGGCTTGCTGGAAGACAATATAGAGATCATGAATTCTCAGTCGGTCAGTAATATTATTCATACCGGTGGAACCATACTTAAAACTGCCCGCTGCGATGAATTCAAAACCGAAGAAGGTCGTAAAAAAGCTTATGACAATCTTAAAAAACATGGTATCGATGCCTTGGTTGTTATTGGTGGTGACGGATCCTTTGCCGGTGCAGAATTATTTTGCAATGAATTCCAGGTTCCCGTTGTAGGTATTCCTGCAACGATTGATAATGATATTCGTGGTACGGACTATACAATCGGTTACGATACAGCTCTCAATACTGTTGTTCAAGCTGTTGATAAGATCCGTGATACCGCTTCTGCTCATAATAGATTGTTTTTCATCGAGGTCATGGGACGTCAATCAGGGTTTTTGGCGCTTAATGGTGGTCTTGCAACCGGTGCTGAAGCTATTTTAGTTCCTGAGATCGAAGACGATTATGACAAGCTCATGGAATACCTTGGCGATGAAACTCTGAAACATAAAAAATCCAGCATGGTTTTGGTTGCTGAAGGCGATCAGGCCGGTGGTGCCTTTAGTATCTCTCAAAAAGTTAAAGAAAAATTTCCTCACTACAGTGTGCGTGTTACTATTCTTGGACACTTGCAGCGCGGTGGTTCGCCCTCAGCTATAGATCGTATCAATGCCGGACGCCTTGGAGTTTCGGCCGTTGAAGCCCTTCTTGCAGGAGAAAGAGATATTATGGTCGGCATCAGAAATTCTAAGATCATTTACAATAGTTTTGCTCTTTCTAAACATGATCTACGTAAACTCGACTCGAAAATGCTGGATATGATCAATATGCTTGCTGTCTAGAAAGCAGTAAACTGAAGTAAATCGTGATAGGGTGAGCAGAACCCAATATTATCCTGACAATCCTCTTAGCGACTCCTACTCCCCTACACTCATAAATTGACATCAGATATTAAAATCTCATAATTTTATATCAACTATCAGCTCACTTTGCCACAGGGTAAAGAGATACAGCGTCATCTTTTCTATCATTAGGTCTTTGAAGATAGAAAATATGACGTTTTTTTTAACAGGAATTATTATGTCAAAAAGATCTGATCTAAAGACCTTTACAAAATACACATCGCTAAATGTGATAAGTATGATTGGATTATCCTGTTACATTTTAGCTGATACTTTTTTCATATCTAAGGGTTTAGGTGATGCAGGACTTACTGCTCTTAATCTTGCCATCCCGATATTTGCCTTTATTCATGGTATTGGTTTAATGCTTGCTTATGGCGGAGCTGCCAATTATTCGGTCTGCAAAAGTCTGGGAGGCAAAAAGGACTGTAACCGCATATTTATGAACATGCTTTATATGGCTTTAATATTTTCTCTCTTCTTAATGGGTGGCGGACTATTTTTCTCAAAAAATCTTTCGATTTTATTAAGAGCAGATAGCAGTATTCTTGAGATGACGAATATATATATCAAAATGATCCTGATTTTTTCTCCTGCTTTTATTTTAAATAACATCCTTAATTTCTTTGTAAAAAACGATGGTAATCCAAAGCTGGCAATGATAGCAATGCTTTTAGGAAGCTTATTTAATATTATTTTTGATTACATTTTTATTTTTCCTTTATCAATGGGAATGTTTGGCGCAGTATTGGCAACGGGCTTTGCACCCCTTGCCGGCCTATCGGTTTTATCTCTGCATTTCATTAAAAAGAAAAATTCATTTTCATTCTCCAAATCCCCAATAAATATTCAAGTGATAAAAAAGTGTATCCCCGTTGGCATACCATCACTGCTCACTGAAGTATCATCCGGACTGGTCATTATTATATTCAATATGCTTATTTTAAAATTAGCCGGTAATATTGGAGTTGCCGCTTATGGGATCATTGCCAATCTTTCTTTGGTAGTCCTTTCAATTTATATTGGCATATCGCAGGGAATGCAAGCTATTCTAAGTAAGTTATACGGACAAGGTAAACGCAAAAGCATAGAAAATCATTTGAGATTTGGACTATATACAATGCTTTTTATCTCCATTGCTATTTATTCCTTATTATATTTTAATGCCAATTCTATCTCATCTATATTTAATCGAGATCATGATCCTGAATTACAAAGAATAGCAATTCGCGGAATAAAACTTTACTTTTTGGCAATACCTTTTGCCGGCTTTAACATTATCATTTCCTCCTATTTTGCATCAACGCTTAAAGCAATACCGGCACAAGTGGTGTCGATATTAAGAGGCATCTTATTGATTGTCCCCATTGTTTTTCTTATGGCAAGAACGCATCAAATGAACGGGATCTGGATCTCTTTTCCATTAGCTGAAATCCTTACGACAGCTATTGCGATGCTATTTTATTATTTTCACAAGAAAGCTCTTGCGCAGGAAATACCAAATCCTCACATACTATTACGAACTAGCACAAAAACAAAATAATGAGTGTTGAGTACTGGTCACTGAGACAAGAAATGTACGATTTTCGCTCTTCAATTGATTTTGTATTCAAAATTCCTTATTATCATGTATTAAAAACACGTGAGCAGAAAACTCTCCTAAATGCTGTAACCTAAAACCGCAAGGTGAAAAAATGAAAAAACTTTTAGACTTGATCAAGGATTCTGAATATATGGTGGCGCTTACAGGTGCCGGAATTTCCACTTTGTCGGGGATAAAGGATTTTCGTGGCAAGGATGGTATTAATAAAACCATGCCCGGTGAAAAGATCTTCGATCTGGAAACTTTTTATCAGGATCCCGGATTTTATTACAAGCATGCACGCGATTTTATATACGCTCTGGATGGCAAAAAACCCAATATTATCCACAAAACTCTTGCCGACTGGGAAAAGGAAGGCAAACTCAAAGCCATCATCACTCAAAATATTGATCTTTTACACCAAAAGGCCGGCAGCAAAAAAGTCATCGAAATCCACGGCTCACCCACTTGGCATCATTGCATTACATGTTATAAAAGCTACAGCTATCAAGAAGTCTGCGACCTGCTCTCCTCGCCCACTCCCTCCATCCCTTGCTGCGAGGCCTGCGGTGGAGCATTAAAGCCCGACATCACCTTCTACGGCGAAGCGCTTCCCGAGCAAGCTATTTCTGATGCTATCAAGGCCTGTCAGCACTGCGACCTTATGCTCATTATGGGGACTTCCCTGCTTGTTTACCCAGCTGCCAGTCTGCCTAATATTGCCCTGGATAATGGCGCAAAATTAGTCATTATGAATGCCCAAAGGACACATTTAGATAATAAAGCGGTGCTGAAGTATGACGATCTGGAAACGGTTTTTAGCTAACAATGGATGAAGAAGCTTAGATGCTGAGAAGCTGAGAAGATAAGAAAATAAGAAGATAAGAAGTTAAGAGGGTGAGAAGGTAAGTCAATATTTTGTGCAAGGGGCAATTATGCTTTTGCGCTTGGATTTAAAAAGCTTGACTTCTAATTGTAAAGATGCAATTTCCCACTTCGCCAAGGCTACGAAGGACAGGTATTGCATCTTGGCATGGTGTAGGTTTTAGATCTATTTTTGGCAAGCAGTTTGTCGCATCTCAGGAAGTAGAGGAGAAAACGCTGTCGGTATCGAGACGCGATAAATCGCCGATTAACTCAACTCCCATAATCTTTCTTTGAAATATAGCCGATTAACTCAATTCCCATAATTTTTCCTCGACATATAGCCGATTAACTCAATTCCCATAATTTTTCTCCGACATATAGCCGATTAACTCAATTCTCATAATCTTTCTTCGAAATATTATGATTATTAAGTCAATCTTGGGATCTGATCTCTGGATTCTGGATTCTGCCTTCTTAGCTGGTTCAATGTGCACGTCATCCCGGAAAAATTTCGAAGGAATTTTATCCGGGATCTCAGTAAAAAAAACGCTTCCACCTCTAGTTAGCTTCTCCGTCACGCCATGGCGTGACACTACAGTTTGTTGTTGGGACTAGGCGCATCTTTGCTTTTTTAGCCAATTATAATTTTTCTTCGACATATAGCCGATTAACTCAATTCCCATATTTTTTCTTCGACATATAGCCGATTAACTCAATTCCCATAATTTTTCCTCGAAAAA
>CAZNFT010000033.1:12731-19689 GCA_964572745.1 uncultured bacterium | reverse complement strand
ATTATATATTATTTACGGTTTCCCGTTTCCGTTTTGCGTTTTCTGGTATTTGGTCCCTGACCTCTGATTTCTGAAATAAATTGAAACATTTCTTAGGACTAATGCTATAAAATGGATATAATTCCTCAAAAATGGTAGTATTATATGGAGAAAAAAAATATCATGGCATTTTTCAAACGAAACAAAAAGACTTTAATCTTATCATTCATAGCTCTTGTAGCGCTTTTTAGTGTTGTTCACATCAATAATCTTCGTGCAAGTGCAAAGGATATTTATGAAAAGTTACAGGTACTCACAGATATTATTGGTATTGTAAATGAAAATTATGTAGAAGATGTAGAATGGGATAAAACCATGGAGGGTGCATATCGGGGTTTGCTCGAAGAACTGGACCCGCACTCGACTTATATTCCAGCCAAGAAATTTAAAAGTGTTCAGGAATCATTCGAAGGAGAATTTCAAGGTATTGGTATTGAATATGATATTATTGATGGATATATCACGGTTATTTCACCCATCATGGGAACTCCCGCAGAAAGTGTTGGCTTGCAATCGGGTGATAAATTTTTAAAGATAGATAATGAGTCGGCTTATAAGATTACTCGTGAAAAAACAAAGGATAGATTACGTGGAAAGAAAGGAACAAAGGTTGTTGTAAATGTTCTTCGTCAGGGAATGGAAGAACCATTTGATGTTACTATTACCCGAGATGACATCCCCCTCTATTCGGTTTATGGACATTTTATGGTAGATGAAGAAACGGGTTATATTTTATTAAACCGTTTTGCCGAAAAAACCTTTAAAGAATTTTCTGATGCCATGAAGGATCTAAAAGACCAAGGGATGAAGAATCTGGTTCTTGATCTTCGTTTCAATAGTGGCGGATATATGAATCAGGCCGTTAATATTCTTGATGAATTTGTGCCGAGGGGCGATACTCTGGTTTATACAAAAGGTCGGGTTAAATCCACAAACCGTTTTCATATAGCTTCTAAAAAGGGCAAATATGAAGATATTCCTGTCTGCGTTTTGATCAATCGGGGATCAGCATCCGCATCTGAAATTGTATCAGGTGCCATGCAAGATCTTGATAGAGCCATAATTGTTGGTGAAACATCATTTGGTAAAGGTCTTGTCCAGCGTCAGTGGAATATGCGCGATGGTTCTGCGGTTCGGGTTACCACGGCAAAATATTTTACACCTTCAGGAAGATTGATACAAAGATCCTATGATAATGGTGTTGCTCAATATTACGAAGACCTCTATACTCTGCCTGATTCTGTTTTTAGCGATTCTTTAGATAAGCACCTGAATACACGACCTATACATTATACAAGAAGTGGCCGGACAGTTTACGGTGGCGGCGGTATTACGCCGGATATAACCATCAAAAGGAATTATGATCTTAGCAAAAGCACTATGAAGATATTTAGTGAAAACTCGAGAACCTTCTTTAAGTTTGCACAAAAATATGCAAGGTCACATCAGGATTACAAAACAGATGTGGACAGATTCCTTTATAATGTTAAATTTGACGAAGACTTTATTTCCGAATTTTACGAATTTGCTTCAGAAGAGATAGAAAAGCTCAAACTCGAAGAACTTGAAAAAGATAGAGAACATATTGAAATGCAGATTAAATCAGAAATGACAAAGATCTGGTGGGACAACAATGCATTTTACGAAGCCAGACTTTTGAATGACAATCAATTTTTGCGAGCTTTAGAAGCCATTCCCGATGCAAAAAAGATTCTTGAACTTTAATAGAAAATATTAAGGAAAATTAAGCTTTTTCTATTATATTAACTGGCATACTTAAAAATGCTATTGTTGGCTCGGTGGCTAATAATATATTGACTTTAGAATCGTATTTGTTTAATATGATATGTTGTAACGAAAATTAAAACGCTAATTTGGAGGTTAATTTTATGGTAGAACTCTTTTTAGAAGGTGGCGCATTCATGTGGCCCATTCTGGGTGTTTTTATTGTTGGTCTTGTCATTGTATTTGAACGTCTTTATGCTCTTATTACAATTACATCAAAAACAAAAACTTTCACTAAAACCATTAAAGGAACTTTGGAAGAAGAAGGCATAGAAGCAGCAATGGAAGTTTGTGATAATTCAACAAGTCCTGTTGCAGCAATGTATGCTGAAGCTCTTCGTCATGCCGATAAAGGTTTAGAACGGGTTGAAAAAGCTTTAGATACTATTGGTTCATTGGAAATGACTTTCCTTGAAAAGAATCAAATCTGGTTATCAACAGTTATTGTTATTGCACCTATGCTTGGTTTTACTGGAACAGTTGCCGGTATGGTAAGGGCTTTCCAGGATATTGCTGCTGCTAACGATATGTCACCAGCCGTTGTTGCTGTTGGTATTTCTCAGGCTCTTTTGACAACTTTGTTTGGTCTTGTTGTTGCTATGATCATTCAGGTATTCCAGAACTTTTTCCTGTTTCAGATTGACAACCTTGTTGTTAATATGGAAAGATCTTCATTGGAATTACTGGATACTATTGAGACAAAACAAACTAAAAAATAATCATAACAGTAATGACAGGATGTCCATATGTTAGTTAAGAAAAAAAGAACACCTCCGGAGATTCCCTCTTCGTCAATGTCTGACATTGCGTTTCTCTTGCTGGTATTTTTCTTATTAGTATCTAATGTTGATACAGATAAGGGACTTGGTGTTGTTTTGCCTCCTCCCGGAGATGCTGAGATTAAATTGAATCCCAAGAATATCACCATGGTATTAGTAAATGCTGCTGGCGATGTTCTGTTCAATGACGAAGTAATCCCGGTAGGCGAGATCGCAACGCGTGCTCGACAGTTAGAAGGCAGCAACCCTAATATGGTATTCTCTGTTCAGACAGATAGAAAAACCAAATATCAGGATTACATCGATGTGGTTGATCAATTGACTGCTGCAAAAGTTAAAAAACTAGCTCTGATTGGTACGGAGTAGGAGGAAATATGGCGATTAAAAAAAGTCCAAAACCCAAAGCGGGTATCCCCACTTCCTCAATGTCCGATATTATTTTTATGTTGTTGATCTTTTTTATGGCAGCAACATCATTGAAGACCGTGGAAGGTTTAAAAGTTAAACTTCCCCAAGCCCGTTCAATTGCAAAGCTTGATACACCAAAACAATCTGTTCTTTATGTTTTTATTGACCGAACCGGTCTTATAAGCATTCAGGATAAACTTTTAAATGTTGAAGATGTATCAGAAGTTATCTATCCTTTGCGTAGAAATGATAATATGTTGACGATCTCTATGCGTTCTGACCAAGAAACTCAAATGGGTGTTGTTTCTGATGTGCAGAATGAATTAAGAGATGCTTCCGCATTAAAAGTAAACTATTCAGCTAAACCCAAATAGATAGACAGGAGTAATTAAATGCCAGCAAAACAATTTGAACGCTTTAAAGCTCGTTCCGGTTTTATGACCGAGATCGCAATTGTAGCGGTGTTAGCTATTGCTGTTTTAGTGGTTTATCTGTTCCCAAGATTTGAACGCGAAGTTAATATCGAAAAAGAAAGTGTCATTGAATTTATTCAGTCTGAAGAAATTCCTCAAATTGAATTACAGCAAATGCAAGCACCTCAACAACGTCCATCCATTCCGGTTATGAGTGAAGATGAAGACATTTCTGAAGACTTTACAATCGACGACATGGATTTTGATGATTACGAAGCTATTGATGCTCCCCCTCCTCCTCCCGGTGATGGGGATGGCAATGTCCAGGTTGTGTTTATAGCTTACGATGAACCTCCTACACCTATTGGTGGCCAGGCAGCGATTGCACGCAATACCGTTTATCCGGAAATTGCAAAAGAAGCCGGTATCGAAGGCCAGGTTGTAGTGCAGGCGTTTATCAATGAAAATGGTGTCGTAGAACACTGCTTAATCTTAAAAGGTATGCCCGGAACCGGATTGGATGAATCTGCGATCAATGCGATCAAGAAGACCAAATTCAAACCGGCAAAACAGCGAGATAGAAATGTGGGCGTATGGATATCTATCCCGGTCACATTCAAGCTGAACACAAAATAATCATATATTAAACCTGCGTTAATTTTTTAATTAATTGTTGAAAAAACGCAGGTTTTTTTATTTGTATTAATTATATTTAACACAGACATAAATGAGGAAAAAATGCCCAAACAAAAAACAATTTTAATTGTTACATCCGAAAGCGTACCTTATGCAAAATCCGGTGGTTTAGCCGATGTTACAGGTGCTTTATCTAAATCACTCGCTGAAAGAGGACATCGTGTAATAGTCGTTATGCCCTATTATGCCAGTATTTCTAAAGAACTTACCCAGTCTGATCAAAGCCCAATAAGCATGAATGTCTGGATGGGAGATACAGAAGAATGGTGTCTTGCTTATCCCAAGAAGATCAACAAAAACCTCGAATACTATTTTATTGAATTTGAAAAATATTTTCATCGTGGCGGGATGTATTGTAATCGCGCTCAGCAAGATTATTCAGATAATCACAAGCGTTTTGCTTTTTTATCTCAGGCTGCCATGTACTTGTGTAAGTCAAAACAGATAAAGGTAGATGTTGTTCATGCTCATGATTGGCAAACGGCCGCAGCTTTAGCATATTTAAAAATCCATCATTGGAATGATTCTTGCCTCGGTGAAGCTGCAGGTGTATTAACTATACACAATATGGGTTTCCAGGGAAAATATCCCAAAACCGATTATAATTATCTGGGTTTTCGCGAAGAAGATTTTAATCCCGATGTTTTTGAAGATTACGGTGAAGTGAATCTTTTAAAGGGTGGTATTCATTTTGCTGATATTGTTAATACAGTTTCCCCTACTTATGCACTTGAAACGCTTACAGACGCACATTCTTTTGGCTTACATAATTATTTAAAAGCTAAGGGCGACAATTATCTTGGCATATTAAATGGCGTCGATTACGAAGATTGGGATCCGAATAATGATTCATTAATAGCTCAGACCTATAATAGTGCAAATATGGCCGGCAAAAAAATATGTAAAAAAGATCTTAGAGATCATTTTTCGCTCGACCACAACGAAGCTCCTATTATTGGTGTTGTATCACGGATGGCAGAGCAAAAAGGTCTGAATATTTTAGCAAATAGTATTGAAGCAATTATTAATAATATGCATGTACAATTTGTTATTCTGGGCTCAGGAGATAAATACCTGGAAGCATATTTTACTGCCTTAGCCAAAAAATATCCCGGAAAGATCGGCGTCCAGATCGGGTATAATAATATTCTCGCGCACAAGATAGAAGCGGGAGCAGACTTTTTTATTATGCCTTCCAGATACGAGCCCTGTGGGCTGAATCAGATCTACTCCCTACGTTATGGTACATTACCTATTGTACGCGCTACAGGCGGCCTACAGGACACTGTAGAGCAGTATAATGAAAAGACCGGTGATGGAACCGGATTCAAATTCTTCGATCTGAATGAACGTGCAATTTTTGACACTGTAGGATGGGCCGTTTCAACCTGGTTTGACAGACCCGATCATTATAAAGCAATGCAAAAAAGAGCTATGACAAGATCATTTTCCTGGAATGATTCTGCACAAAAATATGAAGAAGTATATGATCGTGCAATTGCTAGCAGAAAGGTCTATTTTAAGTCTAAATAAGGTCCATCAGGTTTTTTGCTTTTCTCTATTAAAACTTCTAACAAGAAATAGATAAGTAAGAGTACCAAAACTGTATAGGATAGCTGTTAGAATAAATATTTTATAATATGCCAGATCCAGAGTTCGCAGATATTGGAAAATTTTAGCTGAAACAAACCAGGAAGCATTCCAAAGTCCGGACTGAACCGAAGATATAAGTTCACGATTTTGTTCACCCACATATTTCATGACCAATTCCGATGTAATGGGCGAGGCCATATTCATCAGAGGTTGGCGCATAATATAAGCACCGCTTGCGAGCCAGAGTGCAAATCCCATATGAGAATATAATTCCGTAAAAGCCAGGGCGACTAAAAACAGAATGGCTGAAAACTGTGTGATAGCTATAGAAAGTCCGTAACCTAATTTTCTTCGTAGAATTGGTGTAAGCATATTACCTATAAAAACAAGAATAGCGGCAATAGAACCCATCAGGGCGAACACATCGGAATTCATTTTGAAAACCGAGTGAAAATAGAGGTTAATAAAAGGAACGGTCAAACCGGCTCCCAAAGAAATGAGAAACATGGGAGCAAGCCCTCTGAATATTCTTTTCCAATTGTAACTTTTAAAATGCTGAAAAATATTGGAATGTGTTGAAAGCACGGGAGTGTTTTCTTTGATGAGAGAAAAGGGAATAACACTAAAAGCTCCAATGATTGCAATCACTAAAATAATATGAAATTCATTCAGGGAGAAAAGTCCCAGTGTTGTAGCAAGTGAGAACACGATCTTAATGGAAAAGCCTACAACGATGGTGGCCAGGCTCCAAACCGCATAATTTAGAGCAATACTTTCGCTTAAAGTCTCTTCCTTTGCATGTCGAAGAATGAAAGGCAGAGCCGTTACATGTTCCAGCATAAAGCCAAGACTATTAACAAAGAACAAAATTTTGATCAAGCCATCCATCTGAGCATGAGCGGCAAATAACAAGGCAATACTCGAAAGAGGAACGATAATGGCACCGGTGATAAAAAAGGGCTTAAGATGTTTTCCTTTAATAATCATGCCAAAGGGCATGCTAAAAAGAAGAATGCTAATAAAACGATAAGAAGTAAAATCAGCTATCTGAGAATCCTTGTAGCCTAATTTACTAAGATAAATATTCATAATTAACATGGCGGCTGCATTGACAAGTTGCAGTAAAAAAGCTCCTGTGACCAAGAGCTTAATAGAACGTGGTATGGCTAGGTAGCGTTTAGATAATTTGTATAATTCAGACATGAGGGAAAGCTAATATTTAAAAGTATTTTTCAAAAGTATTTT
>CAZNFT010000033.1:0-12631 GCA_964572745.1 uncultured bacterium | reverse complement strand
ATAATTCAGACATGAGGGAAAGCTAATATTTAAAAGTATTTTTCAAAAGTATTTTCCTTGAATTTAACTGCCTTTTTCTTACTTGAAACATTAAGACAAATATATTTTTTAAAAGGGTGATTGTTTTTATATTAGCATGTTAAAAAGGAGCAGCAGATGAAAAACAGTTTAAAAGGTAGATCATTTTTAAGTCTTTTAGATTTCAGTCCAGAAGAAATAAATACCCTAATTGAGCTTTCAGGAAAAGTAAAAGAAGAAAAGCAAAAGGGTATATTTCCTAAACGTCTAAAAAACAAAAACATTGCTTTATTATTTGAAAAAAATTCTACAAGAACGCGATGTGCATTTACAGTCGCAGCTATTGACGAAGGCGCACATCCCGAATTTCTTGGAAAAAATGATATACAATTCGGTAAAAAAGAATCTGTCGCCGATACAGCCAGAGTTCTTGGTAGAATGTTCGATGGTATTCAGTACAGGGGTTTTAAGCATGAAACAGTTGAGGGATTAGCCAAACATGCTGGCGTTCCTGTTTGGAATGGATTGACAGATGACTTTCATCCCACTCAAATTCTCGCTGATTTTTTAACCATAAAAGAACAGAAAGGCTATCTTAAGGAAATTGTTTTTGCTTTTGTAGGAGATGGACGTAATAATATGGCCAATTCTCTCATGGTTGGGGCAGCAAAAATGGGGATGGATTTTAGAATTGTAGCGCCAAAGATCTTGTTTCCTGACGAGAACTTAGTAAATATAGCCAAAGAAATTGCTCAAGAGACAGGCGGAAAAATTAGTCTTTGCGATGATATTGCAGAAGGCGTAAAAGGTGCCGATGTTATTTACACCGATGTATGGGTTTCGATGGGTGAAGAAGAGCATTTTGAAGAACGCATTAAATTGCTTTTACCATATCAGGTGAATGCAGATATGATGGCAAAAACCGGAAAAGCAGATACAACATTTTTACACTGTTTACCGGCATTTCACGATCTTAATACCACTGTTGGTTTAGAGATCTACGAGAAATATGGCATAGATGCTATGGAAGTCAGCGATGAAGTATTTGAGTCTGAAAACAGCAAAGTATGGGATCAGGCCGAAAATCGCATGCATACAATTAAAGCAGTTATGATTGCAACGCTTCAAGATTAAAGAAAAATAAAAAAATAAAAAAAGCAAAAAACGTTCAGTCTTTGTGATTTTTCTATTTCGCAATTATTAACTACAGAGACAAGATTTTAAATTCTTTTGGTAGAATGCTGATTTCTAGAGGAGTTACACCAAATATTTCACCATCGGGATTTGTCACCTTTTCAGGGTCGGACCAAGCTTTAAAATGTTTTCCTTGAAGAATTTCAAATTCATCAAGGGATAGATGAGAGCCATCGAAGACTTTTGGAAAAACTTTCAGAAGTTTATGCTTAGGTAGAGCATGTAAGATCAGACATTCCAGCAAACCATCATTTAATACTGATGTTGGAGATATTTTCATATTTCCAGCAATCCAAACCGAGTTTGAAAAATTGGTTAACACGCCATTATATTCATGTCTAACACCATCAACTTCAACAATGCATTTATGGGGTTTAAATCGAAGAATTTCTATTAAGGCGCCCAGTGTATAGGCAGTTTTACCAAAAAACCTTTTCATTTTATTTCCGGTAAGATTTACATCTGCTACAAAACCAAAGCCAGTGCAATTCATTGAATAATGTGGTTCTGCGCCGCTGCTGATTTTCATGATATCTAAATCTATTGTTTTACCCTCTGATATTGCTTTAATTCCATCCTTCCAGTTTTTAAAGTTTAAATCTTGTGCAAAAGAGTTTCCTGTTCCGACAGGTATTAAACCAAATAATGGATGTTTATCTGAAGATGTATTTTGCATTAAGCCATTTAGTACTTCGTGTGCAGTACCATCGCCACCCACAGAAAGAACAAGATCGCAAGCATTCAAATCAATGTGTTTAGCTATTTCTTTTGCATGAAATCTATAAAGGGTTTTATATGGAATAACCGTATGACCAGCATCGATCAACATTTTATATATTTTAGGATAAAGCTTGTCACCTTTTTTTGCACCTGAATTTGGATTGCAAATAAGTTGAATTTGCATAAAACGCTCCTGTGTGTTCAGTAATAAATTTACAGTATGAGCAATTAAAATACAAGAAATGAGAAGAAAAGGCAGCAAAAAAATAATTCAGCCTAATTGAAATTTTTATAAAAACAGCTATATAGTAGAGAAGCCCCGTAAGGGACTTCTCAAGAGGGGGACGAAAATTTATATGAACCCTTTCGGGACATTTTTTGACTGTGAGAAATGTTAAGTTAATTATGAGCCAATGTCAATTAAAAAATATATAAGGTTGAGGTTGAGTACTGAGTTTTAAAGCGAGAGCAGAATGTATGTTGTCTAGTAATACTGATATTGCCTTTCTGTTATGGAAATAGGTTCTTCATTTTTGATAGCAAGTTTTTTAGTCCAGTTGCCTCTTTTATCAAGTTCGTATTCGTATATTATGCTTTCTTCCCACTCACCATCAGAGTTATATATATCTTCTTCTATCTTATTGCCTCGCTCATTGTATTCGTAGGTGAATTTATAGAGCAGACTTCCATCAGACCTGTATGCTTTATTCTCTATTCTATTGCCACTAATATCATATTTGTATCTGATCTTTTCATCAAGGCTTCCATCAGAGAGATACCAGATTTCTTCTGTAAGCTTGCCGTGATCGTTGTATTTATATGTGGTTTTTCCAAAGGAACTTCCATCGGGGTAATTCCAGCTAGCTTCAAGGTGTTTCCCTTTTTTATTCAGTTCATATAGAGCTTTTATCAACAATTTTCCATTGTTTTTATATTGATGTTGTTCAAGCAGTTCGTTTTTGTTGTTATATGTATATAAATTCTTACCGGGAAAATTGGTGCCAAGATGATTTGAGTTGTAACTTTCTTCAAGCTTGTTTCCTTTATCATCGTATTTAGTATACCAGATAATCTTGCCCTTTTTTTCAGTGTCATAATAATTTAGAGCGACATGTTTGGTCTCGGTAATGGATTTAACTTCTCCATTAAGATTATCTTTTGTCCAGTCATTCTCTTGTATAATATCTGAACTGCAGCTTAGCAGGAAAGCAAAACAAATTAATAAGAGAATTTTTTTCATTTCATATCCTTTCTGAATTATTTCTTACAAGCAGTTGAACAGGTAAGATCTTAAACTTGATTTCTCAATTTGCCAAGTCTAAGCAATTTTAAATGCAAGAACAAGTTACAAGTGCTTGATTAATTCTTTCCCGGATAAAGCTCGGGGAAATTGTTCTTTCCCCTTTGCTAGCGCTAAACAGAGCAATAACTTTGAACTAACAACGACATATACAGATGCACAGGCGATACCGTGCCTATCCCATTGGATATAAAAATTAATTTAATTAATATCTAAGGTCTAATTCCAGTAAGACCTCAGTTATTCTGAGGCAGCCTGGGAAAATAAATTCAGGCTCATAAAATAGAACTTTACGAATACGTCGATTTCCATATCGGTGTATCGACTCGTTTTTCTCAAGCTTAGCCTGCTGAAATCATATTAACAATCTATAATGGCACATAGATCTTTCATTTTATTTTCTTTTTTACTTTACTTGCTGCAAGTTTTCCCGTTAGCAAAGATATGGGCATTCCGGCAGGACTATATGTCCACTGACCCGCCTGGTAAACATCAGGTAGAATAGTGTTCACGGCATTAGTTACCTTGATCATAGATTGTGGAACAGGTATATAGGGATTTGTAAAGGCCCAGCCGACAATGGCGCCATCCGTATTACCTGTAAGCCTCTCAATACTCAGTGGTGTAGCAGAAAAACAAAGTTCAACAGATTTAGTTAAAGCAGAAAAAATATTTTTGTCAAGAATATCAATGATCAGTTTCTCACTGTATATCTTAAATTCTTCATACCACCCGGAATCGTAAATAAATTTACAAAGATCGTAGTCAAATAGACAACTAACCATTATGCCGGTTTTCCCTTCAGGTGCTAAAGAAGGATCACGCAGGACAGGAAATGATATCTCAAAGGTATTAAAGTTATAGAAATCTTTTAAGAAATTTTTGATATAGTCTTTATCTTCTTGTTTTTCACCGGGTTTTCTTTTTTGGAGCCATTTTTTCATTTCGCTTGATTTGGCAACACTGAGGCCTCGCTTATCGGGGGTATAAAAGACGTGTTCGCTACAAATTGATTTAAAATAAGAGGGCGCTAGCTTTACACCCAAATAAACCGATAAAACTGATTCGGCGCCACGGAGATCTTTCAGTGATTCCTGTTTTTGAATGATCTTATTTTTTAATTTAGTTTTCTGGACGATGGATGTATCCACTGCCGAAAAAAGATGTTTATTGTCTGATGCCCAGATCAAATGATCGTAATGATAGCTCTTTCCGTCCTGATCTTTAAGGGTTTTTTTCTCTGGGTCTATGGAACAGATCTTTTTACCTGTAAGTATGGTGCAGGAGTTCTCTTTCATATAATTAGCAAGAGCTTCGGGCAATGAACCTGTACCGCCTTTTGGATAATTGTAATCAAAATAAAATAAAAAATAGCTTAATGCGAAAGAAGCCGGTGTTCCCTCAAAAAAATGTTGAATAATAATATCGATCAGTGCTTGATTTTGAGTGATATTAGAGAAATATTCTTCTACCGGCATTTTAAATTTGGCAATTTTAGGTATGGTTGAAATAAGTTTTATAAGCCAGGGTAGAACAGTTTTAAAGAAAGATATTTTTTGCTTTTCCTCTCCGCTTGAATAAACCGGAGCTTCATTGCCCAGCAGGATCATCATATAGCTCATGACATTGCGAATATCGTGCATGATGGTATCTATTGCTTCTGATTCCTCGGGATATAAGTCTTTTATCAAAGCTTCAAAGTTGTTGATATCATCTGTTTCCTTTAGACTAATGATCTGATCTTCGATTCCGAGTGAAACAGTACTTTTAATAAGTTTAAGGTCAATTCCAAGATCATTTAGTGCAGAAATAATCAAGCCTGAACTTTCTACCGCTCTTAAACCACCATCAAAAACATAGTTTTCCCGCTCAAATGATTTGACAAGACCACCCAGATGATCCTCTTTCTCAAACAGCGTAACAGGTATTCCATCTTTAGCAAGAAAAGCACCGGCGGTCAAACCAGCAAGCCCGCCTCCGACAATAACGACGTGTTGTTTCATTGTTTGCCTCTGAATTTATTTTTGGCCTTATTTTAATTATTAATAATCACTTAAAGCTATGGCGATATAGTGAGACCGGAATTAAATGAATTTTTCCTGTTTGTAACAATATATTCCACTCTTACTTTCAAATACCTATGTAT
Organism: uncultured bacterium; assembly: GCA_964572745.1. Taxonomy (GTDB): domain Bacteria; phylum Fidelibacterota; class Fidelibacteria; order Fidelibacterales; family Fidelibacteraceae; genus M50B103. The sequence continues at coordinate 7,253 of CAZNFT010000033.1, read as the reverse complement.
GATACCTTAAGTTAATTCCTTTTTTGCAAATTTGTAAAGGATTTGTTTAGAAAGAAATATTTCGAGTTAAACACCTGCACAAATGCTTTAATAAAAGAAATGAGTTTAAAATACGAATAATGCTTTGTGATTTGCAAAGGGAGGGAATTATTGTTTATTAATATGTTTTTCAGATCATTCCTCCGAGGAAATGATTTTTATAGCAAGCTCATTGTTCCATGAGATTCCTATATAGCCCCGCAGTTACGATTTATCAGAGCGAAATTAAGCGGAAGAGCCGGGATTTGAACCCGGGGTACCGCGTTAACAGTACACACGATTTCCAATCGTGCACCTTCAGCCACTCGGTCACTCTTCCATAAAAGCCAAATAAAATAGCTTGAAGATAGCTTAAAGTCAATGAAAACAAAAGAAATATGTATTTTGGGACTTGTGCTAATTATCTCGAAAAAAGCACTTTGAACTGCTTTTTGGATAGAAGATTTTGTAATAAGCTCTCATATTATTTCTTAGTTTATCCCTAAATTATTAGATATATTACTTTGTTATATTATGAAACGAATTGACAGAAAAAATTACACCTTAAGAGTCTCCCCTTTTGTGGGTTTCGCTGCTTATATATTCCTCTTGGCACAATACGGCTTTTATTTGCATCTTGCTACCCGGGATTTTTTTCTCTGGGCGAAGGGAATAATTCTTGCTATTCTTTTAATGGTGTATATTATGTTTATTATAAAAGAACCGGATCTCAGATGTTTTGTAAGGGAAAACAAATAATTATATGGATATGATCAATAAAAAACTGCCTTATATATTAAGTCGGGTTGAAAAGCCCGGACGATATACAGGTAATGAAATTAATGTTATCAAAAAGGATTGGGATAAAAACTCCATGCGTATTTGCTTGGTTTATCCGGATTCCTATGAGGTCGGTATGCCCTTTATCGGATATCAGATCCTCTACCACATTTTAAATAAGGCGGAAGGAATTCTTGCTGAGCGTGCTTTTTCTCCCTGGGTGGATATGGAAGAGCTTTTGCGTAAAGAAGAAGTTCCTTTATTCTCATTGGAGACTAAACATTCTTTAAAAGACTTTGATCTTATCGGTTTTACTCTGCAGTATGAGATGACTTATAGCAATATACTCAATGCACTGGATCTTTCGAATATTCCCATAAGAAATTCCGAACGTGCGGAGAGCGATCCTTTTACCATAGCGGGTGGATCTTGCGCTTTTAATCCTGAACCTCTTGCCGACTTTATTGATATTTTTGTTGTTGGCGATGGCGAGGAAGTACTTCTTGAGATCGCGAATATTATTAAAGAGCATCGAAAAAAAGCTAGCAATCGACAGATTATACTCCAAGCTTGCAATATGCCGGCTAAGGGTGTGTATGTACCGGCTGTTTATAATGAAACACGTGATGGAAAAGTTCGTGCCGCAAAAATAATTTCTCTGGATACTTCGAATTACAGCGATAAACCCATCATTCCTCTTCTTGAGGTTTCGCAGGATAGATTTTCACTGGAAATTCAACGCGGATGTGGATCTGGCTGTCGTTTTTGTCACGCAGGTGTTATTTATTTGCCGGTGCGGGAAAGAAATGTCAGCGACCTGGTGACTCAAACAGAGGCCACGTTGCGAAACACGGGCTACGAAGAACTTTCTTTGCTGAGTTTATCAACATCGGATTTTAGTCAATTGGGATCTTTGGTGGATAATATCCTCCCCACTTGCAGAGAAAATAATATTGCTATTTCATTTCCATCAATGCGACTTGATTCTTTTAATATGAAAATTCTTGAAGCAGCAGGAGGAAGAAAAAAGTCTGGTTTAACCTTTGCGCCGGAAGCAGGAACTCAGAGATTAAGAGATGTAATCAATAAGAATATTTCTGAAGAAGATATATTTGCATCAGTGGATCTGGCTTTGGAAAATGGATTTAAAAAATTAAAGTTCTATTTTATGTTGGGCTTGCCAACTGAGACTGACGAGGATTTGCAGGGAATTGTTGATCTTGTTAAAAAAATCTATGGCCATGCACGTTCTTATACTCACGCTCAGATCAATATAACTTTATCGAGCTTTATTCCCAAAGCGCACACACCTTTTCAGTGGGAAGAACATGTAGAACCTGTTGAGTTGGAAAGACGAATATATTTTATCAGGAATCAGCTAAAGCTACCGGGTATAAAGGTTATGCACCGTGATCCGGCATTTTCAATTTACGAAAGTATTATGTCTCGTGGTAATAGAGCTACCGGCGAGGTATTGTATAATGCCTGGTTAAAAGGAGCAAAATTTGATGCTTGGTCGGATCACTTTGATCAAGAAGCCTGGGATAGTGCAATAGCTGAAAGTGATGAGGATTTAATGTCGCTTATAGCTAAAAAAGACAGGCATGAACATTTGCCCTGGTCTTTTATTCACACGGGGGTAGATGAAGATTATCTTCGCGAGGAAATGGAAAGGGCAGAACGAGCAGAAACCACACTGGATTGCCGGGAAGAATGTTCCTTGTGCGGGGTGTGTGATTCTGAATTAAAAACACTCATCGCTGAACAAAATAAAATGAAAAATATATCCCTGAATGACAGCGAAGAAAAAGTCCTTGATCATCCGACGGAATATTTTACGCTCAGGCTCATTCTTGAGAAAAAAGGCATGATGAGATATCTTGCCCATCATGATTTCTTGAAATTGATCTATAGGGTCAGCAATATTCTCAGGTGGCCTTTAAGGTTCACTCAGGGTTTTAATCGTCGGCCAAGGATCGCTGCCGGTTATCCAATTCCCATGGGTTACGACGCCGGAGCAGAGACAATTGATATCGTATTAAACGCAGAAGTTTTAGACCCTAAAGATAATTTGAATGCAATCTTGCCTGAAGGAATCAGGGTTTTAGAAGCAGAGATCGTCTCCGGAAAACGCTCATCCATTATGGGTAATACCTGTGAACTAAAATATGCATTTCATTTTTTGGAAGAAATAGATGAGACTGTTTTGGAGCAAAGACTGCAAGAAATAAAGTTAATGCCTTCCATTAAAGTGGAGCGAAAAAATAAAAAGAAAGGGGCAAAGACAATTGATCTACGACCCTTTATAAAAAACTGTACTTATAGCAAGCAAGAACTCAGCGTTACTTATCTTGTTATCGATTCTCAGACTGGCCGGCCTGATGAATTTCTAAAACTGGCATTTGGGGAAAACATCCCCTATTTTATCGGGGAAAGAAAATACGCCCTCGTAAAGGAATAAAATGAAGAGAAATATTTACATAAGTGAAACACCACTTGAATCAAGAATTGCGATCATGGAAGATAAGCGATTGGTGGAGTTTTACATAGAAACACCAGAAGATGTATCTGCCGTGGGCAATATATATTTAGCAAGTATCGAAAATGTTCAACCGGGCATTCATGCTTGTTTTATGGATGTGGGGACAGACCAAAATGGATTTCTAAGTTTTTCAGAGATCAAAGATTATATCACACTTGAAAATGGCAGCTTGGTATCAAGAACCTTTAATTCTGCTAAAGACCTCAAAAAGGGACAAAAGATGCTGGTCCAGGTTGTAAAGGATGCTTACGCCAACAAAGGGCCGCGTTTAACGACTGAAATTGCCATCCCGGGACGCTTTGCTGTCTTAACTCCTTTTCACGACACTATAGGCATCTCTAAGAAGATCAAGAATTATAAGCATCGTGCAAAATTAAAAGAGATCGTAAAAGGAATAAAGCCAGAAGGTTTTGGTATTATTGTCAGAACTGTGGCAGACGGGAAAAAAGAAAAAGATATCAAACAAGATATTAAACAATTATTAAGCTCATGGGAGCAATTAGTATTAGCTGTAAAAAATAATGATAAAGGAGCCATAAGAGTTTATGAAAACGACTCAATGACATCATCTGTCATTCGTGATATGTTCACGAAAGATGTTGAATCCGTTATTGTTGATAATAGAAGAAAATTTCGCGCTATTCAAAATTATGTTAATGATGTTGCTCCGGAGTTAAGTGAAAGGATCTTTTATCACAAAGAAGGTTCTTTATTTTCAGCCCATGGCATAACCGAAGAAACGGATAAATTGCTTAGACGAAAAGTCTGGCTCAAAAGTGGCGGTCATTTAATTATCGATCATACCGAAGCCATGTTTGTTATCGATGTGAACAGTGGGCGCTATATGGGCCAAAAAGATCAGGAAAAGAATATTTTAAAGGTGAATCTCGAAGCAGCGATAGAAATAGCGCGTCAACTCAGATTACGTGATATCAGCGGCTTGATCGTTATTGATTTTATTGATATGCAGATCTCTGAAAACAAAAAATTGCTTGTCAAAACATTTAAAGAAGAATTAGCCAAAGACAGCGCGTCCGTTTCTGTAGCAGAGCTGTCGCGATATGGCCTTTTAGAAATGACTCGTGAGCGTATCCGTTTATCCATCATGTTTTCCCTCTCAGATGAATGTCCTATGTGTCATGGCTATGGTCGTATTCCAAGCAAAGAAAGTATGATCACTAAAATTGATAGTTGGGTAAGGAATTTCCGTCAACATACCCGTGAAAGAAGAGTTGAATTACAGGTTCATCCTATTTTGTACAACTTTATTAATGAAAATAAAAAGATCCTGCGTAAAACACAGTTTAAATATGGTATCAAACTTGATATCGTTAAAGATGATACTCTTGGCGTCGGTTCTTTTCGTTTTATTCGCAAGAAAGACAGGCAGAATGTCACGAATATGTATTAAAGTCTAAGATCATTCTTTCCTAAAGCATGCTGCAGAGGTCTATGGGCAGCTGTGAGATAAACATTAGGATTAAAAGATAAGGGACAAGCAAGCTTGTCCTTTTTTTATCCTTCTTGTTTTATTGTAAGTCTTAAGACTATATAACTATAATCCCGAATGAAGTCGAAGTGAGCTTAGATTCAGTAAATGATCAGAGCATATTTATAAGTTGAAATGGATTATCGAATTAATAGATCAGAATGAGTAGAACAAAAAAACGGGAGCAATTGCTCCCGTTTATTGTATAGAATTTTCTTAAAATTAATTTAAACCGAACTCAACACGATAGTCTTTAATGACTGCATTATTTCGCAATTCTTCCATCCAGGCTTCGTAAGCATCCATTTGTTTTTCTTCAAGAAGAGCCTGTTTTAATTCATCATACTGTTGATTATAGAGCTCTTCGTCAATAGCGCTGCGAGCTGTAAGATGTACAAAAGCCGAACCATAGCGACCGGTTTCAAATGGATTTGATGTCTTATCTATGCTAAGCTGGCGTAGAACATCAGCAAAAACAGGAGAAGAACCATAAGGATAAGGCAAATCGTTAATAGTAGATGACAATGAATTATATTGCAGATATTCATTTCCTTTAGCAATGTCTTCAAGAGTTTTTTTATCGTTCACGAAAGTGTTATGAGCTTCTTTAAGGAGTTTATGAGCTTTTTCTGTTTTAAGAGATGCAATAACTGAGCGTTCGAGTGAAGGTTTAACATCTTCAAAAGGAATATAAGATTCTTCGACAATAGCGATAAGTTGTGCAACAACAAAAGCATTTTCATTTTCATAAACTGTGCTCAGGTCACCAACTTCAGAACGATAAGCCCATTTAGCCAAAGCGGGGAAATAACCTAAAGCGCCAAAGTAAGGATATTCTTTAGAAAAATTACCTTTTAGTGTATCGAATTGAGCATCTACATTCTGCAGAGCTTTATCGAAACCATAACTTTCATAATCCAGAGTAAAAGCTTCTGCTTCAGTTGCAAAATAATCATAAGTGTTCAGAGGATCGATGGTACGAATTATAAGAGAAATATTGACTTCTCTGCCCTCTGTAGTTCTTTTAGTATCGTTAACTTTCAATAGGTGGTATTCGTTATCAATGAGAATAGGTTCCAGGACATCACCTTTCTTGGCTGAGGAAACAGCATCTTTATATTCTCTACGAATATCTTTTAGGTTGAACCAGCCAAGTTCTCCCGTAGTTTTATCATCTGATAATTCTGAAAAGATATTAGCAAGCTCATTGAAATCTTCGCCTTCTTCATGGCGAAAAGCGATATCTTCAAGATTATAAAGTGTGGCAGCGGTATCTTCTGATGAAGGAACTTTTAGCCAATATACATAACGGATATCACGGGATTGATCTTTTTTATACAATTCATCTTTATTTGCTTCATAGTTTTCAAGAAGGTCTTCTTCGAAAACTTCAAAAATTGAATCAGGGAGGAGATGGACAGGAGCTTCGATATATTCTGCAGAATATATTACAGATTGATCAGTGAAGGCCTGAAGGACTTCAGCTTCATCAACAACTACAGATGAAACAATAATATCATTCAATTTTTGGTAGGGTAAAACATTTTCACGCAGATAGCGTTCAATTTCTATCCATTCATTTCCCTGTGGATTCCTGAGAGCGTTCATATATTTTCCATAATCAAAAGCGCCATCAGTCATAAAAGCTTCTTGAGTTTGCAGAAATTCAGGAGGATTGGCTTCAAGATAGTAGTATAGTTCTTCATCAGACACCTTGATATTCATTTTTTCTATCTGTTGATTCCAGAGTGTTTGCGACACAACGGTTTCCCAGGTCTGCTGAAGAATAGCTTCGGAAGTCCGGGCATCAACTTTTATACCCGCATTACGATACTGTTCAAGAGCATTGTTATAGCTTTGATAAAATGACTGGATGCTAATTTTTTCACCATTGACTACACCTACAACATCGCGGTTTTTGCCAAAAGCTTCAAAGCCACCTGAACCCCAATTGAAAACAATTGTTACCATAAAGGCAAGGATCAAGATGATCATGACCAGTCCCATATGCTTGCGCATTTTATCCATAATTCCCATTTTTTGCAATCTCCTTTAAATAAACCAAATAATCCCATAAATATAAAGCAAAAAGGCTCAAGGCAAAAGCAAAAACTCGTAAATCATTGAGTACAGATAAATCTCGGGCTTTTATGATAGATAAAGACTTATTGTGATATTACCCCGAAAATTAAGGAAAAGGATCTATGTTATAAAAGATCGACATGGAAGTAGATTTGTTGATGATTGATATTCACGAGAGGACGAAGAATGAGTCTAGGAAAGTATGCAACGCGGAAGTAAGAATACGCGAGTGGGAAAATATCGACGACATATACATCTGTGGTAGTTGTTTGTTCAATTATTGAACAAACCTTGGGTCAACCTTGGGTCAACCTTGGGTCAAGAAACTTAACTAGAGAGCAA
>CAZNFT010000032.1:0-20833 GCA_964572745.1 uncultured bacterium | reverse complement strand
CTGAATTAATCCAAAGCATCCCGTTATCCCGTCTGAATTAATCCAAAGCATCCCGCTATCCTGTCTGAATTAATCCAAAGCATCCTGTTATCCCGTCTGAATTAATCTAAAGCATCCCGTTATCCTGTCTTAAAGCAATCCAAGTCATCCCGCTACCCTGTCTGAATTAATCTAAAGCATCCCGTTATCCAGTCTAAATTAATCCAAAGCATCCCGCTATCCTATCTGAATTAATCCAAAGCATCCCGTTATCCCGTCTGAATTAATCTAAAGCATCCCGCTACCCTGTCTGAATTAATCCAAAGCATCCTGTTATCCCGTCTGAATTAATCTAAAGCATCCTGTCAAAATATCCTGTCTATAAGAAAAAACCTCAGCCCAAAAGATGAGCTGAGGTAAAAAAAATTTGCTTTAATTTATCTTATAAAGCGTTAACGCGTTTTGCTAAACGTGATTTTTTGTGTGCAGCGGCGTTTTTGTGAATAATGCCTTTTTGGGCAACTTTGTCAATAATAGAAACAGCTTCATTAAACAATTTCAAAGCTTCTTCTTTGTTCTCAGATTCATTAACTCTGCGAATAGAAGTTTTCATCTTTGATTTGTACTGACGATTATACAAGTTTTTTGCTCTACTTTGACGAATTCTTTTCTTTGTTGATACTGAATATGCCATGTATTCCTCATTTTATCTTATGTTAAAAAGCTGAGAAAGATACGCTTTGATACATCAAATGTCAATGTTTTTTTATCTGAATGCCAAGTTGCGGGACCAAAGCCGTCCTAAATTCTAAAAGCCGAGTCCTTAGACCCGAAAAGTGGCGAAGAGTAAATTTTTGTAAAGCCTATTTTTAAAATTCTGAGCTGGCTCACAAGTTTCATCCAATTTTTAAAATATTACTGCGAAAACGCTTCCCTTACACTTGGGTGCATTTCTGTGGCTTTACCTTTTTCATCGACAAAGACCATAACAGTTTCGGCTGTGGCGATCAGTGTTCCCTCCTCTCTAACTATCTCATAAGAAAGAACGATGGAGGATCTTCCGAGCTTTTTTACTTTAGCCTTGATATGCAAGATATCGAACAAAAAAGCCGGAGCCTTGTATTCAATACAGACTTTGGCTATCACAGGAAAAGTTTTCCATTCTCGCAGCATATCAAAATCAAAACCGGCTTCTTTCATATAATCGCCGCGGGCAACTTCGAGATATTTTGCAAAAGTGCCATTGTTTACATGAGCAAAAGAATCAAGCTCATAGGAACGAACCACTAATTTTGAATGCCAGATCTTCATTTTGCATGGTCTCCTTTCTTAAGATATAAATACAAAAAACCAAAAAATGATATAAGTCCAAATGAGGACATGGTGATCCAGAAGTATTTTATATTGGGAATAAGATCCATCATAATTCCGCCAATAAATGGACCTAATGACCATCCAAGTGTAGAAACCGAAGAAAAGATTCCTTGATATTTCCCATGCAATCCACCCTTAGACATATTTGAAGCCAGCGTATGTCCGCTTGGCCCCGCAAACATTTCACCAAAAGTAATGAATATCATGATAAATAATATCATTCCAAAAGAATTGACCCAACCCATGACAAAATAAGAGACAAAAAACAAGACAGATCCTATCATCATCAGGAGGAAATGATTGACTTTTTTAGTCCGCTGCGTAATAAACAGCTGGAAAGCAATAACCAAAGCAGAGTTAAAGGTGTAAACCCAGCCGATCATCGTAGGAGAAAGTCCGATGTTTTTACTCATAAATACCGATAATGTCGATACCAGCTGTCCCCATGTCAGGAAAAGCATAAGTGACACTAAACAGAAAAATAAGAATAATTTATCTTCTTTGAAAGCGGCAGCCATAGCCCCGAATTTTCGGGGCTCTCCTGCCAAGGGCTTGGCAGGAGTTTGCCGCACACTTTTATGGGCGGTTTCTTTTACGGTAAAAATTGTCAATAAACCGGATATCAGTAAAGCTATGGCGGTAAAATAGAATAGGGATTGATAAGAGACAGAAAAAAGAAAACCGCCAATTGCAGGGCCTAAGCCCCATCCAATGTTATGAGCCATACGCATGAGTGCATAACCATTGCTTCGTTCCTCAGAGGGAAGTATATCGGCGACCATAGCTGAAGCCAGGGGCTGAAAGAAAGATGATATGAGGTATTGACTTAAAAGAATGAGGCCCAAAAGCCAGGCGCTCCATTCCCCCGCAATTGCAATGCCGGCAAAGAGAAAGATCGTGGCCCTGGATAACTGACTCCAAACCATCAGCCCCTTACGACCTATCACATCCGATGCGATGCCACCTAAAGACTGCGCAATGGTGCGGCAAATGGCTGCCGCAAGAAAAAAGAATGAAATATAGGTCATCGGTATATTTCGAACAGTATGGAAATATACCGTCATAAATGGCACGACAGCACCAAATCCCAGGGTATTGATCAACCACCCCAACATAAGTGGGTACAGACGTTTATCGATGTTTTTAAGTGAGAGTTTCATTTCGTGCGCATGTACAAGACGGTCGCGACCGTCCATTACAGTACCTCAATTATGTATTCAATAATTCCTTAAGAATTTCCGGCGACAATTCCGCATACGAATCCACAATAAAATCCGCCTCATGGATCAGCTCTCTCGGAAAGGTGGTCGTGATCCCGATCACTTTTGCACCGGCTGCTTTTCCTGCCCGGATACCGTTCACTGAATCTTCAATGACAATACAATTCTCGATCGGGATACCAATGTGTTTTGCGCCTTTCAAATATGGCTCAGGATGCGGTTTGGTATTTTCAACTTCAGAAGCAGTGATCATGCCTGAAAATATATTATCTACAGGAACATTGTCAAATGTCCATTCCATAACATCGCGAGCTGTCGATGTCACTAAGAGATCTTTAAATTCATCATTCACACAAGAATAAAAAAAATTCAGGAAACCCGGTATATAATTCATGTTCAGTTTAAATTCTTTGTATAAATCGATATGAAACTGTTTCTTGACTTTTTCAATATCTAAGCTTGGATAATAATTTTCTTGTATATGTTTTAGAGAGGCATCCATATCTTTGCCTTTAAAATAAAGCCAGTCAGCCTCATCTATAATCACAGAAATTCTGTCAAATTGTAATTTCATTACCTTTTCGTAAAGAGGTTCAGAGTCAACCACAACACCATCAAAATCCAATAATAATCCGTATTTTTTTTGCATAACTTCCTTTCTTTGATCAGTAATGAATATAAAACAATAATTTACTGATAACAACAGCTCTCGCCAGCTCTCAGTAAAGATATATCATCCTTAATTTTTCTCATGTAAATAAAAAAAGACCTCAGGATTTTTTCCGTCTTAAGGTCTTTAAAAATCTTTATATGATCTGACTTTATTCGCTGTTTTTGCTCTTGTATAAAATGGACATCGGTAAAACAACTACATAACCAATGGTCAAAATAATAGGTGAAACATAGAGAGAAAGTGCATCATAAGTATCACCAATTGCCATCACAATATAGCCGATAATAAGAACTGCAATGGCAGCCAAAAAGATATAGAGGTTAGTTTTAGTTAAACCAAGTGATTCGAAAAATTTGTTCGTACTCATTTTTTTTCCTTATTTCGTTCGTGACTGTAAAATACAATATTGTTGATCGACTGGCAAGGTCAAAATCTTTCAAAACTCTGCTTTTAAACAAGAATATTGAAAATCATCCTTTGATCTTTTCCATCAGCAGATCAACAATGCCTTCTATGGGAAACAGTCCGATTTTGTTCCCTTTTTCAAAAAGCATGACTTTGTCCTCACCTGCTCCGGCAATGCCCAGATCCGCTTCTCGCGCTTCTCCGGGACCGTTCACGACGCATCCCATGACGGCAACAGTCATTTCTTTATCAATACTTGCTAATCTTTCTTCAAGCTCTTTAGCAATACTAACAAGATCGTAAACGGTGCGTCCGCAAGTCGGGCAAGAAATCACCTTTACTGCGTCTTTTTTTAATTCAAGCGCGCGCAAAATATTTTTAGCTACTTCAATTTCTTTGATAGGATCAGCTGAAAGAGAGACTCTTATGGTATCACCAATTCCCTCGGCAAGAAGCGTTCCTATGCCGATGGCAGACCTTAGAGACCCACTTTTTTCCGTGCCGGACTCTGTAACACCAAGATGTAAAGGATAGTCGTATTTTTTTGAAAACAAACGATTAGCTTCTATCATCTTAAGTACATTCGATGCTTTTATGGAGACTATTACATTGTCAAAATCGTATTTTTCGCAAATATCAATATGCTGACTTGCGCTCTCCAGCAGAGCTTGCGCTGTGGGGTGTCCGTATTTCTTGAGAATATTTTTTTCTAAAGATCCTGCATTTACGCCAATACGAATTGGGACATTCTTTGCCTTGCAAGCATTGAGGACAGCCTTAACTTTTTCCTCGGAACCGATATTACCGGGATTAATACGAATTTTATCGGCACCGGCATCCAGAGCACCCAAAGCAAGCGTATGGTCAAAGTGAATATCTGCTACCAGAGGAATGCTTATACGCTTTTTAATAGCTTTAAAAGCCTGGATAGACTCCTTATTGGGAACAGCCATGCGAACGATCTCGCATCCCGCGGTTTCTAACTGCCAAATTTGATCAATACAGGCTTCCATATCTGTCGATTTTGTATTGATCATACTTTGAATGCTTATTGGAGCATCTCCGCCGACGAATATATCGCCGACCATAATTTTGCGAGTTTTTTTGCGTGTTATCATGACTAAATATACAGAAGCCGGAAGCGAGAAGCCAGAATAATTCAGAAGCCGAAGACGCGCCGTAGCCTTCCTGAGCGACGAAGCTTTCTGGTCAGCCATAGCCTTGGCGTAGGCTGAGGCGAAGTTAGTGGCAAAGGTGTGCCAAAAGTTAGAAGCCAGAAGAATGCCGAGCGATTTGATTGTTCAAATCGCTCGGCGATAGATCCGGGGCAAATATGTAGAGACAAGGCATTGCCTTGTCTCTACGGCAAACTCTACTTGTAAATGCTTTCTTGTAATTGTATTTTAAAAGGCAAACAGTCAATAAACATGGGGTATTTAAATAATGAAACATTTATCGACACTTCTTATTATTTTGAGCCTTATTGCACTTTTTTCCTGCTCAATTGAAGATCTCTTCAAGCAACCTCAGGTTGAAGTTAGCGGCTATAGCTTGCTTGGACTACCTAGAGATACAGCCTATCTTGAAATTGATATGCTTATCACAAATATGGATAAACGACAAGTTCATGTCGCAGATGTCGAATACCAAGTTGTGCTTGAAGGTATCACTTTACCCACTCAAAGCACCCTTCTTGATATGGATATTTATCCTGATTCTACGATTGATATGACCCTGCCCCTATCCATGGTCACCTCCGATGCCATCAAGGTCCTGGCTAAGTTGGATGCAGGTGAAGAACTCGATTATACGGTCACAGGAATTTTTCATGTTGACGATCCTGTCTTTAAGTTATTTGATCTCCCGCTCAATGTAAGCGGAACTGCGACCGTTGATGCCGGATATGAGGATTTTTATGCGATGCCCACGGTCACACTGACCGATATCAAAGGAAATTTTACCTCTAATGGATCAGATTCTTATGTCTTTGATTTTGAAGTTAGCTGTGCGATCCATAATAATGACGTACGCGGAGCCACGATCGAGGATGTTGATTATACCGTTAATATTGAAGGTATTACGACTGATCTTCACCACCTATCAGACAGCTATCCCAAGGGCCTGACAATTGAAGGAAGTGGCGATGATACGCTTACCTTGCCTATCATGCTCACTCTTGATGCAACAGCAGGTGCTCAATTGGCAACCGCTATTCAAGATAGTAATATTGATTATATTGTTGAAGGAATATTCCATGCTACGGAAGTTGACAGTATAAGCTCCGATTTTTCTCTCCCGCTTTATTTATCGGGAAATACTTCCGCAGATATTCTGTCTACACTATTTGTCCAACCCTCAGTTGAGATCTTAGCTTATTCTTTATTGCAACTTCCATGCGATACCACATACTTAGAAATTGATATGATCCTCACGAATAATGATACCCGCACAGCACACATTTCAGATGTGGATTACCAAGTCAATATCGAAGGCGTGGAATCTCTGGTTGAAAATGTCAATATCAATCAAACCATCGCCGCTACGCCGCTTGAATTAAGTATACCACTTACCTTTTTAACCGCAGATGCGATCAGTCTATTGAGCAAATTAGATGCCGGAGAAGAATTAGATTATCATGCTGTCGGGACTTTCCATATTGATGATCCGATCCTCGAAGCTTTCGACCTGCCACTCGATATCGAAGGATCTGCTTCCATTGAAGTTGGTTATGAAGAATTTTATATAAAACCCGAACTAACACTTGTTGACATTGTCGGCGATTTTACAGAAAACGGACAAGGCTCCTATATCTTTGATTTCGATGTCACTTGCCTAGTCCAAAACATGGATACTCGTTCAGTCACTTTGGATGATATTGACTACCTTGTTTATATCGAAGGCATTGCCAGTGAAGCCCATAAATATTCAGATGCTTATATCGATCCTTTGGAACTTAGCGCCAGCGGAACGGACACACTCACCCTGCCTGTTACACTTACATTAAATGCAACAAAGGGAGCTCAACTCGCACAAGCGATCAAAGACGGAAGTATCGATTATGAGCTTAAAGGATTGATCTCAGTGACACATGTAAATGGCTCGCCTTTGGCATTTTCTTTACCGCTTACTTTATCAGGAAATACCGAAGCAGATATCTTTGCCAAGCTCTTTGCACAGCCGACTATCGAAGTTACAGGCTACGAACTATTAGAGCTTCCCGGCGATACAACTTTCATGAATATTACGATGCTTTTGACCAATAATGATACTCGAACTGCGCATATATATGATGCTAATTATCAGGTTGTTGTTGATGGCGTTTCAGCAATACCTGAGTATGTGATCGTCGATCAGACCATTCCGCTTGATACCATTACTCTCACCATGCCATTAAGCTTATTGACAGCCGATGCTATTCAAATTTTAGATAAACTTGACGCCGGTGAATCTCTAGATTATGTCGTGACCGGAACCTTCCATCTTGACGATCCGGTCTTCGAAAACTTTGATCTCCCCATTGATATTTCAGGTACGGCTACCGTGGATGTCGGCTATGAAGATTTCTTTAACCAACCCGAAATTACGGTCAATAATATGTCCGGGAATTATCGCATCAATGGCTTTACTTCCTACACCATCAGCTACGATGTCAACTGTACTGTGCAAAACTTAGAAGCTCGATCTGCGAGCATTGACGAGATCGAATATCTTGTGACCATCGAAGGGACAAAATCCGGAAAACATTACTACTCAAATGCCTACACCAGCGACTTCCAGATCGCAGCCAGCGCCAGCGAAAACCTGACCCTCCCCGTCACTTTTAATTTAAGTATTTCCGGTGGTATCGCAATGGTTGGAGCCCTCGCGGACGGAACAGTTGAATATGTCATTGAAGGAACTTTTCATGTCACATTGGTTGATGGCTCGACTGCAGACTTTACCTTACCGCTGTATGTCACGGGAAGCGTACCGGCCACTATGATCGCGAACTAACGATGAACGATGAATAAAAATAATAATACAAAGATTAGATGGATATATTTCTTCCTGATCCTGTTGATCATGGGATGTAGCAATACTGCTCAACTATATCCACCAGATGATTTATTCATTCAATATCATTCCAAATGGACAAAAATCTATTATCCAAAACGAATAAAGGTCTTTATGAATGATCCCTTAGAACGCGGAGATATTGTATTTCTTGGTAATAGTATAACTCAGCAAGGCGGCGACTGGAGCGCCAAATTTGCTCGAGATGATATCAAGAACCGTGGTATCGGTGGAGACGTCACAGACGGCGTCCTAGCACGCTTAGCTGAAATTTATCATGCTAAGCCAAAGGCTGTCTTTCTTATGATCGGTATTAACGATATTTATAATTGGCATAATAAGTGGGGCATTCCCTCCCCCGAGTATGTGGGAAAAAATATTCTCAAGATCGCGGATGAAATCCATCGAAAAAGTCCCAAAACAAAAATTTACATCCAAACTGTCCTCCCCACAGATCTTGAACCCGTCAAAGAGGCAATTATTATCGTAAATGATATTATTAAATCACATGAAGCCACGGGACATTATCAGGTCATAGACCTTTACTCCGCTTTTGTCAGCCCAAACGGATTGATCAAACCCGAGCTCACAAAAGATGGGATTCATTTGACGCTTGAGGGATATGAGCTTTGGGTGGAATCACTGGAAGAAATTATGAACGATGAATGATGGATAATGAATGATGAATAGATGAAATGTATGTTGCCTGCACACCGTAGCCTTGGCGTAGGTGTGTCATCTCGCCTGCCCTGCGAAGCCTTAGCGAAGCATGGGACCGGAACGTAGTGTAGCGGCCTGTCCCCCGAATCCGTCAACTGACGGAGAAGGCTGGAAGAGATCTATTCATAATACGAAATATATTAAATTTTCATATCCACTTTACATAAAAACCCACTTTCCTTTGCTTCACATATCATTTTAGCTCCAAATCCAACACTGCTTTCGCTCCTACGGAGCTTTAAAAATATCGTCTCGACAAAACTAGAATTATTATTCCTAGGGAACAGGGATTTTCAGTACTCTGTTCACTGTTGATAATGAATGTGCTATAAGGCAAGGTGACCAAAAACTGACTGGTGAATTTTTTAGTGTGGTAAAGTGATATTTTACAGGTGTTTAGAACTGGATAGATTACTTACTGAGGGTCATAAAGTATACTATTAGATCAAACTGTCCGATTTATAGGGAGAAGGTCAGTAATTACTTCATCAGAAGGAGTTTCTTAGTACTAACAATCTCATTGTTAACTTGTAAGACACAAAGGTAAATACCAGATCCTAATGATTGGGCGTTAAACTGCAAGTTGTAACTACCGACTTCACGAGTATTATTAAACAAAGTAACTTCCTTCATTCCAAGTACGTTATAAATACTCAAATCAACATTTCCTGAAGTGCTCAAATGATATTCAATTGTTGTGGTAGGATTAAAAGGATTGGGGTATATGGTAAGCAATTCATAACTTTCAGGTACAATATCCTTTATACGGGTTTTTACTTCATTGTATGAAAAACAATAAAGATCATAATATTGATCATCAATTTTTTCAGTGAAAAGTATCTTATCAAACCCATCACCACATATGTCTCCCAGAATATAGAAATTTGACTCTTTATCATAATACTCATTCTCTGTCCCACAGTTAAAAACAAATGCATCTGGAGTAATAAAATCAAATTCATTATCAAGTTGTGAGCCACCAAAGTAACCTTTTATTTGAGCATCATTATTATCCCAAATAATCCAATCATTGTAGCCATCATTATTAATATCGCCTGGGGTTATATTTCCAATATCATTTTTATTATAATGCATTACAAAAGCATTCATATCATTTCCATACACAATATTCATACCGGGAATTTGTTCTAAAGTGTCTTTATTTTGACAAAAAAATGCTTTCGAATATACATCAGATATTTTACCCAGTTCTCCACGAATATCTCCGACTACCAAAGTGTCAACACTATTTATAATGTTCGACAAATCATTATTACCATAATAGACATACATTACCGAATCACATAATTTAGCTCCAGAAGCTGGAATACAAATTTCAAAGTATTGCATGCTGAAATCATCATAGCCATCATGATTTATATCACCTAAACCGGTACAATTGTACCAATCATATCCATGGGAATCCGAATTAAGCAAAAATCTGGGAGGTGTAATTGTCGTATCAGGCATCCATGATAAATCATCTCCTCCTAAATATATACTGAGACGAATATGATCCTGATATTCCAGATTTGATCCCTTGTATAAAAATGCTCCTGAGTATTCTCTAGGACCATAGCATAAATCATCATAACCATCCCCATTTATATCACCAATCCGATTAAAAGGTTCAAATTGAATTAACTGTAATCCTTTAACATTTGTTAGTTTACAACTATCATCCGGAATAAGATCAAAATTTGGGCCACCATATAATATTTTAATTACTGGGTCGTCTTCTAACATCTGAAGAGCATAATAATCAATTGACATATAAGCTATATCATCATAGCTGTCGCCATTTATGTCCCCAACATTCCCAAATTCTCTTGCCTGAATTTTGTAGTCCTCTGTAAAATTAATTGAATCAGAGCCCATGTATAAATAAACAGAGTCCCTGGAAAAATAAATATTTCTATCTCGATATTTGAATGCCCAGTCATCATAACCGTCAGCATTAATATCCCCCAAGACAACAGGTAACATTTGCGACCCTGTTGTCATTGGGGGAATATGTTCAAAATGTGCAATACAATTCAAGGTATCAAATGAAAACAACGGTTTAAGAACAATTAACAATATAGTTAGAATCTGGATCAATTTCGTTTTTTTCATTTAAGCACCTTTTATTTCAATAACATTACTTTTTGAACAGTTTGGTAATTTGAACTCTCAAATTTAATAAAATACATGCCACTTGCCAAATGAGAAGCATTAAAATTCAGAGAATAACCTCCAGCAGTTTGAACTTCACTAAGCAGTGTCTGTACTTTTCTACCGGTTATATCAAATACATGGATATTCACCTGAGTTTCAAATGGCAGATCATAAGGTATTGTGATAACAGGATTGAAAGGATTCGGATAAGGTGAACCAAGTTCAAATTCTTTGGGCTGAGCACTTTGAATTGGCCCTTGCTCGTTTAACATTTCCTTTAATATTTCACTTACTTCTGTTCCATCAAATTCATCTAATAAACGATCCTTGCAATTTGTAAGCGCACTTGATAATGCAGATTTATTTAGATTATCTTCACCTGTCGAAAGGTACTCTAATAGCTCATATTTATCAAATAGGGAATATGCTGCTGCTTCATTTAAATTCAGATCGACAAACTCTTTGACAGCATCATCCAAATTGTTAAGCGCACTCGTATGATCTTTCTTTATAGAAAGCTGTGCTGCATTCATACTCTTTGCCATTGCAGACACATATGTATCTGGATACTTAGTTGATAAACTTTTTAACGCTTCTTCTAAGTCGGAGTATGCATTAAGTTTTCTATAACAACCGCGCATTCGATTCATTGATTTCTGGACATATACTATATCATCATTGTAGGCATTATCTTCTATTATCGAATGATAGAGCACGGCAGCTTCTGAATAGAGGGAATCCCGCTCAAGCCTATACGCTTGATTAAATAGGATTTCATTTTCGCTTAAAGCTTTCGTTTTGCCGAAGATAGCAATAATTTCTCCAGCCTGATATGTATAGTCAACACTTCCAGATATTGACCTTGTACTACCCCACCAATTACCTTCAGCTTTAATGGTGCTGGCATTAGATGATATCACATCATAACTTGTAGGATCACAAAATACATTCCAACCAGCTTCAACATCAGTATCAATCTCGAACATAGTACCTAAGTTAGGAGTAGATGTAGATCCAATATTTATACATGATGTCATAGGTGTCGAAAACACATTGTTTTCAGCACTGCTGCCTGGTTTATCCATAGACCACCAGTTTTGTAGATCACCAGACGCGTAAGATGACAAGTACACACCATATCTACAATCAGAGATATCATTAAATTGAATATCTCCATCATACGACAGACACCAAATACCATCATACTGGAAATCACTCAATTCATTGTTAATTATATTAACATCACCTCTGGCATAGATACCTCGTGCAGCATCAGAAATACTATTATTTGAGATAGTGCCATCAGCGTTATAATAACGTACACTATATGAAGTATTGCCATCTATTATACTATTTGTGACTGTACATGAATTACTGCCAGTACAATTTGAAGCCATAATGCCATAACTATTGTTTTCTACTAAACAACTATCAATATCCATTATAGCATATTCACCTCGAATCCCAGTATATGCATTAAATACATGTAAATTGTCAACATTGATTTCTCCACCAGTATATGCCCTAACACCATCCCAATAGCCAATTCCCCCATCAAGGTCGTCAGAGGTAAATATTACCGGGCAATCTTCAGTACCATCAACATTCAAGTCACCATATACTTGTAGCTCTTTATCTTCAGCGAATTTTATCGTTGTACCCGGTTCAATATTCAAAGTACCCGTTGAAGAAACGGTAATATCATTATTAAATGTATAAGCAAAATTATTACTTAACGTTACATTACTTGTAATATTACCCAAACCAACCATAGTAACATATGGTAGTTTATTATCTTTGGTTATTACTACGTAAAGGGGGCGTTCTGATGTAGTAAAACTATAACTTTGGGTATTAGTTGATGTCAAGCAGTAATCGTCAGGATCTTCAGCACTTACAGTGATATCACAACCCGTTTCCCCTGCGTTTACAGTGATATATGTTGTATTATCTGTTATGGTAACGCCTGTAAACTCATCTGGAGTATCAGTCCATATTTTAGTTTCTGGACAACCAAAGTTGTTATGGCTTAACCAAAGATATCTGTCTGTTGATGCTGTTTTAGAATCTCCTTCTAGAATACCTATTGATTCAGTACCACCATCATTGAGCAAATCAACGAAA
Organism: uncultured bacterium; assembly: GCA_964572745.1. Taxonomy (GTDB): domain Bacteria; phylum Fidelibacterota; class Fidelibacteria; order Fidelibacterales; family Fidelibacteraceae; genus M50B103. The sequence goes on along the minus strand of CAZNFT010000032.1, from coordinate 8,128 downwards.
TCTTCAAACAAGTATAGTGAAGCTGAAACCCATCCATGTCGAGTGTTACCTAAGTATGCTATACCACCGGCTTCGCTGTCGTTCATATACATTTCGGGGAAATTTCTTGCACCACTGCACATATCAGTAATAAACTCACAATTGCTACAACTGATACTATAGTGAATTCCTGGATAACCATAATTTTCCAGGCTTTCGAAAGCTCCACCCGTTTGCCCACTACCATCAGCCATATCTTCAAATGTGGTAACTTGATCCCACCAAGGTCCAGCATTAACACCAGGCGTTCGAACAGATATTTGGTGAGGCGATCCGTGCCCCATTAAACTTGCAATGCCATATCCTTCTTGAAGATCACTAATAATTTCTGGTGCTGTTGGTGATGTAGGTGTCAAACTATTGTACGATGGATATTCTTCAACAATAGTTGTTGTAAAACTAAGTACATCTAAATAATTTTCAATTGTCCCTGCCCAATCGGCACTTTGCATTTGATCTGCTTGAGAAAAATACGCTGTTTTAACATAATCTGGATCTCCTCTTCCCGGATCCTGTTCATAAATTAATACTTTCCTTACCCATTTCTCAATTTCAGGGCCGGAATCAATTAATATTCTGCCTACATATATCTCAGGATAAATATCCAATTCTTGAGTAACAGCTGTTTCACCATATCTAGCGTCATTATCGTAATTCCAATCTGCTGTAAAATCAGAAAAATACAGATCAGCTAAAATAGGAATATAGGTCCAAGTACCTAGCCAGTTAGGGCCATACCCCCAACCTTCCCTATAAGGTAAAACGTCTTCATCTCCAGCTAATAATGCGAAAGTTGTTCCATTTGAGTATGCATCTGAAAGATATTGTCTCATTGAACCGGCATCATCATTAATATCCGAAATAAGATCCCCGTTTGTATAAGTACTAAGTATACTTTCAATAGTTACAACGCCGATCTCAATACCTTTACGAGTCTTCCATTCAATAAAACCATCAAAGTATGATGTCAAATCACTTTCAGTTATAATCACATAATCATAGTATGTTAGTGTACTTGAAACACTAGCTTTCCCCATTGAAGTTGAGGGTCTCTTACCATAAGCCACAATATCTTCAGGATTATCTACTATTTTTGCAAGTGCCCTGTCATGTACCTCTTGCATTTTTTGACTACGATATTGAACTCTTATTTGAGATTTCGCACCTATTTGTGTTTGAAGTTCAAAGTCAATATTTTCGTTTAAAATGCACTGACCATTACTCGGATCATATTGAACCGGATAAATAGCGATTTTTACAATATGGTTCTCTCCCATCCAGCCATCGTGAATAATTTCAACGGGCTTTGGGGGATATAATTCATTTGAATTATATACTTCAGAATCTGGTTCTTCAAAACCATTATTTTGTTTTTCACCCAATACTGTTTGTCTCCCAGGTGCGGGCATTACGGGATATTCCAATAGATGCATAGATGTTTTTTCTTTAGTACTTATAACACCAATTGGAATTTCATTAGCTGACATAATATATTGTTTGTAGACCACGGGTAAGCTAGGCTTACCCGGCTCTAATATTTTTTTACCATTACCATAACCAATCTCTAAATAATTATTGCCATCTTCAGCTTTTACAGCCCCTGAGATGTTTAACTCGGAATTCGAGAAACTAACGCTTTTGCTCATTCCAGCAAAACAAGAGCATACAAGAACCAGTACGAGTACGAATGCTCTTTTCATTTTCTTTATCCTTTGGTTAGATGGAAATCGTATCCATGTCCACTTTTTCAACATCAATAATTAATTTTGAAACAAATTATCCCAATAATTTATTAATGTCAACAATTATTTACCACATGCTATAACTGGTATATATTGATTATATAATACTATTGATAGCTTATTCAATTATTTACAGTGACTTATATGTTATTATTCTCCGCCTCCGCCACCACCCCCATGTAGATTCTTTTATTGTATATTGGACTGTGGATCCATCAACATTATAAGCTACATAAAGACCATATGTCCCAGATGCTTCAACCGGATCAGAATAGTAGAAATACAGCTGTGCCTGCCCTAGTGGTACTGAGGAAATATGCGATTCTCGTAAAGTAAGATTAAGAAAGGATACTGATCCTCCCGACCCTATGCCATCAATGTTTTGGATAGCTACCTGAATGAGCATCATGTTCTCAATGAGCGATTTTGAATTAGAAAGAATGTCTTCACTAGCAAATTGCTGTTTAACAACGATTTTTCCATCGCCATCTACTTCTAAATAATCCAAATTCAAATTTGGAGCCAGTTTTCCACCGGTTTCAGATTTCATTCCTGTTCCTGGAGTATTTGATGCCTTTCCAGCAACAATTGTAGTTAAAGCATCAAGAACTGATTGCGAAGCCTTACCCTCAACAGCAGATCCAATCGTATCCAATTCGGTGTGGTATTGGAAGTGACCTTCTCCCAATAATTAGCACACTTTGAAAGTTAGCATACTAACCACCCTCTCAGGTAGCTTTTCGCTATATAACTTACCTTCTCTAGCGAGTTTCGCTTATTTTTTGTTGGTATGCTGGTGAGTAGCTATGGTTTTGTTGCCACTAATGATGTTTATTAAAAGCCTATTACTTTCTCCATACTTTATGTGATTAATACATATCTATCGTCGCGATGTGACTAAAACATTCATCATTTAGAGTTCATCGTTATATTATTTTCTATTTAACGCTTTCTCCTTATCTCCCTCTCATCTTGCTCAGTGCTCAGTGCTCTAATCTTCCCCTATTTTAGACTAATTCCCAAAAAATCAATATACTATTTGGAATGTTAGTGAACACTAACTAACTTCACCGTCGAAAGGAAAACATTATGCAAACAAAAAGACAGACTCAAATACTCAATAGTTCAATTGGGCTTATCGCTCAAAAAGGCATCCAGGGATTTACAATAAAAAACTTATCCGAAAAGATAGGGATTTCAGAACCAGCACTCTATCGCCATTTTAAAAGTAAAACCGATATTTTAAAAACCATTTTAAATAATTTTAAAGTAGTAGTAGAAACAATTTCTTCGACTCATTCAAATGCAGGTGGAAGTACTGCCGATAAAATAGCCACTATGTTTATACAATTACTAAATATTTTCGATGAACAACCTACACTTATTTCAGTCATGTTTTCTGAAGAAATATTTAGAAATGAATTATCATTAAAAAACAATATCTGTGAAATACAGGATATGCTTCAACTGAATCTTGAACATATTCTTAAAACAGGTCAGAAAAGTGGGAATATTCGCTCTGATATAGATAAAAGAATTTTAGCCCTCATGTTAATGGGCTCCTTTCGTCTAATGATGAAACGTTGGGATTCAAGTGAACATCATTTCAATTTAAAATTAGAAGGAGAAAAGCTTATTAAATCATTCAAGCTCATTATTTTAGAAAATTAAGTCACAAAATTGATACTTGTGAATACCCCTTACTTTTACAAACACAAAACCCCATAAGACAATAACAATGGAAAAATTCCTATACAAATTACTCAACTATAAATGGCTAACGATGATAATCATTTTAGTAATCACGACATTTTTTATTTTTGAAATGAAACAAAATACAAGAATGGAAACCAATTTAGATAAATACATGCCCAAAGATCATCCGGCATTTGTTTATAGCGATAAAGCTGAATCATGGTTTAACATAAATGATGGTATTATCATCGCTGTCGAAAATAAAAATGGTATATTTAATACTGAAACCCTCGATACCTTAAAGCAATTGACCAAGCGCTTTCAAAATTTTGATGAAATTGAAAAATCGAATGTTAGATCCCTTTACAATGCAGATAATATCGTGGGATCCGAGGACGGGATGGATGTAAAGCGCTTTTATAAACGTGTACCCAGATCTGAAGAAAAATTGGCTGATCTAAAAGAAAGTGTGCGTAAAAATGACATGATCTTTGGACGAATGATTTCCGAAAATGAACAAGTCACTATCATTATGGCCGAAATAGGCAAAGATGTCTTTACCATGGATTTCTACGATAAAATTTTAAAGTCAGCTGAGCGATCAGAAACGGATGACATTAAGATTCATGTAGCCGGACGTCCCATTGTGGAAGGAGAAATGGCCTTATTAGGTCCGGCTGATATGCAAAAAATGGTACCTATCGTTATTTTGGTGATCATTGCTGTTTTATTCATCACCTTAAGAAGTTTAAAAGGCACATTTATTACCTTGGGCGTTGTTTTCCTATCTACCATTTGGGCCTTTGGTCTTATGGCCACCGTGGGTATCCCCATCTATGCAGTGTCAACTTTAATTCCTATTATGCTCATAGCCATAGGAGTCGCTTACGGTATCCACTTGTATATTCATCTGCATACCTATGTTGACCATAATCCTAATACTTCAAAATTAGAAGCGACAAAGGATATGATCAAGCACATGTGGAAACCGGTCGTTATGACATCCGTGACAACGGCTGTGGGCTTTATTTCACTGCTGACATCTCAGGTTTTTCCGGTTAAATATTTTGGTATTTTTACCGCCTTTGGTGTCCTAACTGCTATGGCTTTATCATTGATATTTTTACCGGCCGGAGTTATGATCTTTGGCTTGCCAAAAGCTAAAAAAATCAACCATGATAAGGACAAAGAAGGCCATTCGAACTCAAAATTAGCCAATAACTTTGCCACAGGTATCATTAAACATAAATACATATCCATTATTACGGCCGTTTTAATCATTGCCCTTTCCCTGATCGGTATCCAGAAACTGTGGATCAACTCTAGTTTTCTCGATAAGTTTGAAAAAGACAGTAATATTGTTCAAACCGATAAATTTATTAATGAAAATTTTGGTGGAACAAGTGCTTTAAACTTAATACTTGATGCCAGTGGGACAAAAGGTGCATTCAAAGAACCTCAGGTCTTGAAATTGGTTGATAAACTACAAAAAGATGTAAGCAGTCAACTCAATGTTGTAGGTAATACCTTTTCGCTTGCGGACTATATGAATAGAATGAATAAAGTAATGAATGCTGATCTGGAAGCCTATAATACTATTCCAGATGATAAAAACATGATTGCTCAGTATTTATTGCTCTATGAAATGTCCGGTGATCCGGAAAATCTGAATAAAGTCGTCGATTACAATTACGAGAAAATAAATGTAAGCTTTCAACTTAAAAAAGATGACTCTAAATCTATTAACTCGGTTCTCGGTATCATTCATAATTATGAAGATGATTTTAAAGATTTAGGCATAAGCATGAATTATGCCGGCAGTGGTTATAAAGCACTTGTCTTTGCTGATCTGATCTTAGAAGGACAAATTAAAAGTCTAGCCCTCTCTCTTCTGATCATCATTGTCTTGCTTTCTAGTATGTTTAAAAGCATTAAAATAGGTTTAATAAGCTCTGTCCCAATTGTTATAACGGCGCTTATTAGTTTTGGCATCATGGGATTTTTAAATATTCCATTAAGTACGACTACCGCCCTGCTTTCGAGTATTGCTATTGGTATAGGTATCGATTACGCTGTTCACTTTTTGGAACGATACCGATCTTATGCATCAAAAACAGACAACAAAATGGAAGTTGTACAACTAAGCATGGCTCATTCAGGGAAATCCATTATATATAACGCTATCATTGTTATTGCAGGATTCCTTGTATTACTGTTTTCCGTTTTTCCACCAAACCGCGAGTTAGGAGCTTTGGTCTCATTGAATATGTTCACCAGTCTTGTGGGGACTCTCACCATCATGCCGGTATTACTTTACTTAAGCAATCTGTATTTCAAGAAAAAACCAAATAAATCAAAAAGGATGGATAATAAATGAAATTATTTAAAGCAATTATCGTTACAACATTTGTATTGCTATCAAGTTTAAGTGCAAATACACCTTTAACAGGAACTCAAATAATAGAAAAAACCTATAATCGTCCCTCTGCTGTTGATCAAACGGCCATGCTTACCATGACGCTCACTAACAAGAATGGTCAAACTCGCGTCAGAAAAATTCAACAATTCTCTAAAGATATGGGTGATAAAGAAAAAAGCATTATGTTTTTCGTTTCTCCCGCCGATGTAAAAAATACATCATTTATGAATTGGACTTACGATAGCGACAAATCTGATGACCAATGGATATATTTACCCGCTTTAAAAAAAGTGAAACGAATTTCAAGCGATAGTAAAAGCGACTACTTTATGGGCTCTGATTTTACTTTCGATGATCTCGGAGGTAGAAAGATCAATTCCGATATTCACACCCTACTTCGCGAAGAAATCGTAAACGAAAAAGAATGTTATGTCATTGAGAGTAAATCTGTAAACGAAGATTATATGTATTCAAAGACAATCACATGGATAGATAAAAACACTTTTATTGGTGTTAAAAAAGAATTTTTCGATGAAGATGAAGAATTACTTAAAATTCTTAAGATCAAAAAAATGGAAGAAATATCTAACTTATATATCATTACACATTCAGAAATGATAAATGTACAAAAAGATCATTCCACCACGATCATTCTAAATAATGTTAATATCAATACAGGAATATCTGAAAATAAATTCACTGAACGCATGATGACACGAGGCATATAAATGAAATTTACATCCATGAAAATTAAAGTAACTATACTCCTGGTTATATTATTATTTAGTCAATTTGCGATAGCACAAGGCATAGATATATCCGGATTTGGAAGAACATACGAAGGTGTTAATGTAAAAAATGGCGACTTTTCTATCGTGCAACAAACATTAAATCTCAATTTTGAAAAACGTGGAAATAATGTAGCTATAAAAGCGAATCCTATAGCTTACCTTAATAATCAAGACAGCTTGTCAGTAGATCTAAGAGAGATCTATATGGACATGTATTTCAAGAATTTTGATCTACGTCTTGGAAAACAGCAAATTGTATGGGGAAAAGCTGATGGCGTGTTTATTACCGATATTGTTTCACCGCTAAATCTATCGGAATTTCTACTGCCCGATTTTGATGAAATACGAAGGGGAATTATTTCGGCAAAATTGAATTATTACATTGGGAATAGCACGATCGAAGCTATTTGGATTCCTCAATTTGCCCCCACAATCCGTCCGGATGCCAACTCAATATGGTATATTGAACCTGAGTTTCCTGTAACACCTGTATTTGATTGGAGCCAAAGTGGCATAAATCCATCATTGAAAAACAGCGAAGTATTTCTAAAATGGTCTGCGATGACCTCAAAACTTGATTTTGAACTTATGGGAGGCTATACCTGGGACGATAATCCAAGTATGCATGTCCAGAAGCAATTTACAATGAACAATAGTACAATACCCCCAAAACCCATGCTAAGCGGTTTAAACATTACGCCTCAACATCATAGGCTTGCAGTTGCAGGAGGTTCATTCGGTGCAGAAATCCTGGGAGTTGTACTCCGAGGTGAAGGTGCGTATTATAATGGTAAATATTTCCAAACCGAAGATCCCAGCGCTGTTGATGCTTTAATTCAAAAAGACTACCTAAATTATGTTGTTGGATTAGATTTTAATATTGCTGGTGTTGTATTCAGCACGCAATTTATTCAAAAATATATTTTAGAGCATAATGATTTTATAAGTGAAGATAAATTTCAAAATACCGCAACTTTTGTAGCTCGTTATAATACCTTGCGAGAAACACTTCATTTAGAACTATTCTCATATATTGGTTTGTCAAATAATGATGCCCTTATCCGCCCAAAAATAACATACGATTTTGACGATAGCTTCTCTTTACTAATAGGTGCTAATATTTTTGTGGGTGACCGCGATGGACAATTTGGTCAATACCAGGATAACTCAATAATCTATACAAAAATAAAATATAGTTTCTGATAAATAGATTTTGCTTACTAAACTTCGCAGAAATAATTATTTTGTGGCAAGAATAAATTGTAAATATGAATATGTGCTCCTATGGAGCTGAAAAATATGTCGGTTTATTCTTGCTACAAATAATACGCTCCTACAGAGCTCGTTTTATGATATATCATTTAGATACAAAAAGTGTCGCTCCTACGGAGCTTGACTATGATGTATGTCCATTATACAACAAAAATGTCGTCCCTATGGGA
>CAZNFT010000031.1:0-20971 GCA_964572745.1 uncultured bacterium | reverse complement strand
TAAAACGAACGGTGTTTGTTTTATAATTGTTCAGTCCGTCGCATGACGGATTGCGGAGCAAAATCTCTGCATGACGGATTGCGTAGCACCGTGTCGGCCGAAGCTCGGACCCCAAAAATTCAGGTGGAGCGAAAGCTGAAAATCTCTGCAAGAATCCCTGCCTTAAATATAATTTACTTACTCAACACCAGTTTTATGACTTGTGATTCGCTTTGCTGGTTATCATATTTTGCCTGAAGCTGCAGCAAATAGATTCCGGAGGGGAGCTCACCTGCATTCCATCTAAGAGCATAATGTCCTACAGATTTACTTTGCGCTTCCGCTAATCTTGCTACTTCATATCCACGGATATCATAAACTCGCACACTTATTTGCGCCTCTCGCTCCAGAGAGTATTCAAGGCTCATAGTAGCATTAAATGGATTTGGATAAGCACTGCCTTTTAAGAGTGCGTTCGCCGATCTTTCCATATCGATATAAAGGACAGATGTATTGCTTAATTTGGATATTTTTCCTGAAAAATCGACTTCGGATAAACGGTATTCGTAAGCTTCATTAAGCTTAACAAGACTATCGATAAATGTATATTCTTGAGTGGTATTGCTAAAACCCTGGCCGATCAACTCAGCATTCTGAAGATACGATGCAATGCTTACCCAGTCTTCAACAAAACTTTGTCGTCTTTCTAAAATAAAACCTAAATTTTCAACTTCACTTTCAGTTTGCCAGGAAATAAGGACTTTTTTGTCTGACGAAGCGGCGCGAAATTCACTTAAGATAAGGGGAGTCGCGGATTCTGATAATACAACATTTACAGTATCGGCAAGAAGTGCGGTGGCGCCCCGAATGACCATTGAAGTAAATAAAAGCTGAGGATTTTCATCATTTATAAAAAAATCACCACCACTGGGACGATAATAATCCGTCCATTTATGATAATGTTTATCTGATTGCCAGTCAGACTCGGAATATTCTAAAGAAGGAATACCTGCGCGGGAAAAAGAAATATTGTCAGACCACTCAATTTTTCCTTTTAGTTCAACATTTACATAATTTTTTGGTTCTTCATCATCCGAAGCATAGTTTTCTAAATAATATTTTGCAGATTGGTATAAAGTATTGGAACTAGCCAGGGTTGGATAGGATGTAGAAGATCCATCAATGGTATTATTCCAGCCATCGCCACCATGATACAACCATAGTGTATTATCAATAGCGGGATAACCAAACATGTCCATATTGATATTTCCTTTTACACGACTCCATAACAAGATATTTCCTCCTGCCTGTGTAGGGTCGGTGGTAATATGATCATTCACCCAGGCGCGTGAGCCCGAAGGACCCTTATAAGCTTCGCTTCCAAAAGAACTGGCCTTTTCCCAAAAAGGTTCTTCTCCGTCCCACAGACAAAATAAGATGGTCGCGTCGGATTCGCGAGTATTGATAACTCTGGCCATTTCTAAAACTGCTACCATGCCTGTTCCATTATCATTGGCACCCGGCGCCGTTCCCGTGTTATCATAATCATAAGAATCATAATGTGCACCCACGATCCACACATCAGAGCTAGCACCAAATTTACCTTCTTTTACTCCAACAACATTATACCCTTTATCGTCTTTGCCTCTAGACCAGGGAAATTCGTCAATATAAACATTTCCTTCACCCAAATATGATTCTAAAAGAAAGTAAAGATAAGTTTTGACACTATCGTGACCTGTAGTGCCTTCCTCGCGATTTTTGCCTTTATGAAATTTTAAATAATCCCAAGAAGGATCTTCCGCGCGATAATAATAATCTCTGACAGAACTTTCTGTGATCTGTTCTACAAAAGCTTGCAATTCTGCAGATGCAAAAATAAAAGAAATTAATAAAAGGGACATTAAGCAAATCTTTGCTTTGATCAAGATATAGTCTCCATTAAAAATAAGTTTGTGTACTTATAGCTTATAAATACGTGCTCTCTCTTAGACTCGCTTTGTGTTATCAACTATGACCTTTTTGTCTTCGATACTTAAATAGTCTGACTGAACATTGTCAATCCGAGCGTAATATCCTATAATAGAATGCTTTGTGCAAGTATTTTTTAGCTCAGCACCATCATTAAGAATGCTATCGGAAATGGTTGAGTCGGCGACCAGAGCATTCTTGCCAATAGCAACATTAGGACCAATGGTTGAATTTGATATCTTGGCACCTTTAGCAATATATACCGGCTCAATGATTTTACAATTTTCGCAGTCGCCTTCATTTACAGAGACCAGTGACATTAGATATGCCGATGTAGATAAAAGCGTTTCAACTGTGCCGCAATCGTACCATTTATTGATGGGCAAGGCCTTAAAACTTTCGCCGGTTTTCATCATCAGAGATAGGGCATCGGTTAACTGATATTCATTGCGCGTTTTCACATCATTCTTGATCAATTCCTCAATAGCGAATTTCAGCGTTCTCTGACTTTGTATAAAGTAAGCACCCGCAATGGCAAGGTCACTTTTTGGATACTCAGGTTTTTCAACCATATTCGTGATAAAACCCCTTTTATCTGTTTCTACAATACCAAATCGCGAGGGATCATCGACCCTGACAACGCCGATTACATTATGTTTGGGATCTTTCAGCTTTTCCATATCAAGATCGATAATGGTATCCCCAAGAATGATCAAAGCGGGTTCATCAACATCCTCAAGAGCATATAAAACAGCATGAGCTATGCCTTTCATTTCCTTTTGGACGGGAAAATCGAATTTACCGGGATAATTTTTGCTAAAATAGTCAATTACAGCTTCTTTTTTATAACCAACGATCACAGAAATTTTGTCAAATCCTGCTTTAAATAAAGATTCACTTATGTGCTCGAGAATTGGTTTCCCTGCTATGGGAACCATAACCTTTGGGCGATTGTCAGTATGCGGTTGTAAACGTGAACCCATACCTGCAGCGGGGATAATAGCTTTCATTATTTTTCTTCCTTTATAGTGTATCCAAGCTCTTTAATAGTTTCTGTAATTTTATCGATATCGACCACTCCATAGATGCGAGCAGTTTTTGTCTCTAAATTTACGGAAACATTCTCGACACCGTCAAGGGAAGAAAGTCCTTTTTTAACACTCATAACACAATGCTCACAGCTCATACCTTCAATATTAATAAGTATTTCCGGTGTTTTTTGGTTTTCCATTTCACAAGAATTTGCAGGCTTGCCCTGAAAACGTTTAATTAATTTTACCACTAAAGAATATAACAATAAAGCACTTAAAACAAGTGCAGAGATCTGCATAAGCCACTGAGGCAAGATGGTGTGCTCATGGCCCATGCTCATAATTCCACTATACCAAGAACCCGGCATAAAATTATCCAAAAGCGCCCCGGCAATAAAAGAACCGGCAATAATAGTCGAAAGATAGATAGCCAGAGTTTTCTTGCCTAAGGCATTGCCAATAACTGAGATAGTCGCAGCGTTTGTAGCAGGACCCGCCATTAAAAATACCAATGCCGCACCGGGAGATAAACCTTTCATAATCAGAGCCGCCGCAATAGGGACAGAGGATGTAGCGCAAACATAGAGAGGAACAGAGACGAGCAGCATAACTACCATAGCCAAATAGGGGTTTGATAAATATTCCAGGAAAAAATTATCCGGGACAAGAACAGAGATCAAGCCTGCTATTAAAATTCCAATGATCAACCATTTTGCAATATCATCCAAAAATTCAACAAAGGCATATTTAAAGATCGCCGGAATTTTTTTCAAGCCTTTAGGCAATTCGTCATCTTGACTTTCATTTAGGTAGGAATTTCCTTTGGATCCTTCCAGTTTATTACTGATCGCACCACCTGCAATACCGGTAATGAAGGCCACAATGGGACGAATTATAGCAAAGGGCAAGCCCAGCAAAGAATAGGTGATCATAATCGAATCCACACCCGTTTGGGGAGTTGAAATAAGAAAAGAAACCGCGGCACCTTTTGAGGCACCATTTCTATGCAATCCAACTCCTGTTGGAATTACACCGCAAGAACACAAAGGCATGGGAACACCCAATAAAGCAGCGTTAATGACAGATCTTAAATTAGAACCACCTAAAAAACGACGCATCGTTGATGGTCGCAAATAATACTTAAGAATTCCCGCGATGAGAAAGCCCAAAAGAAGATAGGGCGCCATCTCAAGGAGCAGATAATAGGTTTCGTGAAAATAATTATTAATAAAACTCATATATTTCCTTTTTCAAATAAGGCATTTAAACGGAGTATAAATGAAAAGTTCCTTAAGAGGTTATTTCCATTGGGTCAATAGTTTTGCTTTTCCATTGAGTCAATAGCTTAATAAACTGCCCAAATAATAAAAGGCACAAATTTCTTTGTGCCTGCAAATATCTTTCGTTTTAAAATTATTCAGGATTATCAAGGACAACTAATTTTGATTCTATCCCGGAAATAACTGATACCTTGCGTGCCAATTCGGCATTTTCTTCATCTGAACCACTGAGTTCGAGAAATAGAAACCCCGTTTCCGAACAATTCTCCATCACTCCGGAATGTAATCCTAAGCGGGTTTTAATGAGGCAACCCCAGGCTGTAAGAACTTGCTGAAGTTTTACGGCTGATTCTTTTCTTTTCCCGACTAAAATAAGTAATGCTGTTTTTTTCATCTTTTACTCCAGTTTTATTATTATGATCAAACTTTATCAAGAATGAGCAAGAGCTCATCACAAAGCGTTTGCGAAACTTCATGAATATGTTGTTTAAACATTTCACGCGTGGCACAATCTGCAAAATCACTGATAACCTTGAGTGCAGACATAGGAATATGTTTATCTTGCGCAATTTTTGCTATGGTATAACATTCCATGTCAGCTAAACTTGCGCCTAATTCCCGACTGGAACGATCTCGTTGTTCTGCATCTGTTAAAGGTCGGCGTAAGGATAAGCAGGCCGCACCCTTTTCGTCTAAAAGCAAGTCCAAATCGATGCTTTCTTCATTATCCGTCATAACTGTTGCTATTTGATAAACCTTGCCTATTTCTAGCTCTTCTATCATCTTTCCGGCAGTTCCCGTATTTAGAATATAGTCGGGTGTAAATTCATCCAGATAAGATAATAGTGTCCGTTCTGCCATAAGAGGACCCACACCCACTACAAGAATATCATGATCTTCCGATCTGTATAAAGCCGTTTTATTACTATAAGTTCTAATCTTCTCGGCTTTTAAAGCCATAACCAAAGGCATGATCTCAATATTTAAGGCTGATACAATTAACATGTCAAAACTTAAGCCAAGAAGCAGAAATTTGAAAGAAGAAAATAATAGATAAAATTAAGCTTAAGATTTAGATTAAGCGTGAGATTGCTCTTGTCTAAATAGTGGGCTAAGGCCGGTAGGCTGGAGTCTCCTCGAATATTAAACAATAAATGTCGATATTTGATTTGCGAAATTCCCGATATAAGAATGTTGAATTGTTGAAAGGTTAAAAATATTTAACCCCGACGCATGGAGGGGTTGATCTTTTCCTTTCATTCCAGGTTTCCGTAGGGGCTGAATTAATTCAGCCCAGTGGAAGGGCGGGTCTCGACCCGCCCGTACATTTGCTGATGAACAGGAAAAGAAGATTGGGGGCAGAGTGCGCCAAAAAGCAATCAGGTAAATCCCGCCTGCCCGCCATAGCCCCGAATTGTCGGGACGCAGGAGGGTTATCCTATCTAAATATTAGCAATTTTGTATACCCAGTTATCCTGTCTAAGTCTTATCCTGTCATCCTGTCATCCTGTCGGAAAGCAATATTAAGTTTATCCAGCTATCCTGTCGAAGGCAATCCTGTCATCCTGTCGAAAAGCTATCCTGTCGGAAAGCAATATTAAGTTTATCCAGTTATCCTGTCGAAGGCAATCCTGTCATCCTGTCGAAAGGCTATCCTGTCGGAAAGCAATATTAAGTTTATCCAGTTATCCTGTCAAAAGACTATCCTGTCATCCTGTCGAAAGGCAATCCTGTCATCCCGTCAAAAGCTAAAGTTGCCACTTGTAACTTCCCCCTTCCTTTCGTAATTTTTCTTATGAAATATTTATATAAAATTCTTGCAATTGTTTTGCTTACAGCATGTTTCCTTTTTGCTGGGAATAACAAAATTTCTCCCTGCGATGAAGTGGTGATCAATGCCTTTGGTGAAATATTCACTTTCTCTAAAAATCGCAATGAACTACAACGATATAAAGATCTCGTCTTGATCAATTCATTCAAAGATGATGGACTTGGCTCAAAACTAAGTCTCGAAGATCCTTTGAAACCTGTAAGCGAAGATCCGGATATGATCCATATTCTTGATATGGGGACAAGAACTATTATTACCTGGGATAGATTTCTTAACCTTCATGCTATCACATCTTTACATCAAACCATTATTTCTCCCTCCGCTTTTGTTGTGACATCTGAACACGATTGGCTGATATATGACGATCATCGTGAGCAGATTTTACAGATCCATTCGGGCGAAAGCTATCCTTTAAGCTGGGGAAATAAAAATTATTCTTTTGGTATTGAACTCTTCTCTGTTCAACATCGTGTTCTTATCCATCAAAAATATAAGAACATCCTCAGCTTTTCTGATGAAAATGGGAAAACATTAAGTAACCATGCCCTGCCGGATTCTTTAAAGATTGAAAGAATTTTCCCTCTTAACCTTAACGAGATCGTGATTTTATCTTCAGATGGCCTGTTTTTATGGAAACTCCCACAAAAGTCTCTGCGTTATCTAAGCAATATTAAAAATGTGATCCATGTGGATAACTTTTCAACATCTTCTCTTAGAGTGATCACCCGTGACGGAGCTATTAATTATTTGCCATGATCAAATATAAAAAAATTCAGACTTTTCTTTTCTTCCTGCTTTTTTCATTGCCACTTTTTTCGGGCACTGCAAGCGAGCAAATTATTATTACGCCACCCAGAACGATTTATTCCTTGCAACATGCTTTGATAACAAGCGATTCTCTCTTTGCTCCCGAGCATATTAAATACCTCCTCGACCCTACAAATGGCCGAATAATTCTTTTGCAAAAACCTGAACAGACAGATACGATCACAATACACTATCATTATTCCGATATTTCAGTCCCTAAAAGCAGATCTCTGGGCATTGGTAAAATAAATGAATGGTTCCCCAAGAAAATTGAATCGACAAAATCGATTCGTTCTGATAATTCCAGCATTAAAACCCGTGGCTCAGTTTCCAGAAAGATCGAGGTCGGGTCAGCGGGACAAAGTTTGCTTAGCGGTGGGCTTGATATTCGTCTCAGCGGCGAGCTGGCCCCGGGCGTGAATATTAAAGGGATCATTAATGATAATGATGCGCCTTTTCAAGATTATTCTTCGACTCAATCCGTTAAAGATGTAGATAATGTTCTGATCAGTATTTATTCAGATAAGTTAAATGCCAGCATTGGAGATATCTATGTAAAGCCGGAATGGAATTACTGGAGTCGATTTAATCGTAAACTGATTGGGGCTCAAACGGCTTATAAAAACGATCGATATCAGGGTGAAGCATTTATAGGATCCGCCAGGGGTAAATATATTCGTCAAGAGGTCACTGCCCGCGAGGCCGACCAGGGTCCTTACCGTTTATATGGCAAAGATGGCGATAATAGTATTCAGATCGTGCCTCAGTCCGAAAAGATTTATGTTGATGGCATGCTTTTGAATAAATCTCAATACACTCTTTACTATACCGATGCCGAGCTTTATTTTTCGCCGGATTTTTTAGTCTCTTCAACTTCGAGAATTCTTGTAGAATTCAATTATGTTAATGACTTTTACTCCCGCTCGTCTCTGGGCGCAATGTCTGCCTGGACTTTTGGCAAGAATCTGAAAGTCTCTGCTTCTTTTATCCGTGAAAAAGATGATGAGAAAAATCCTTTAGACATTCATTTACTGAACACACCGGCAGATTCTCTTGCTAATATTTCTACAGAAAATGGGATTTTCATTGTTTCGACAGCAATGAAAGATACGGCCGGGGATTATACTAAAAATGGCGACACCTGGCTTTATGCGGGTGAAGACCAAGGAACGCACACGGTATATTTTTATCGCGAAAATACCAATGGTGGCTATATCAGACAGTACAATGCAGAAGGGAAAATGTATTTTACTCATGCACCCAATGATCCTTTATCACAGTATTTTCCCAGAAGAAAAGTCACTTTGCCCAACTCGCATTGGATAGCTTCCATGAACATGGAATTAGGGCAAAAAGACAAAGCACATGCAAATATTGAAGGTGCATATTCCGGCCTAAATGAAAATAATTATGATCCGGATCACACTCAGTCATCTCCTGCTGCTAAATGGGAAGCCGCTTTACCTCTTGGCAAGAATTTTTCACTTTTGACAAAGGGCTGGAGTATGAATAAAAATTATAAAGCCTTTGTCACTGTAAGTCATCCCGATATAGAACGATATTTTGGCTTTTCCAGCTTGGATACTTTGGTGCAAAATGCTGAATTTAAGGCGACATTGAAAAATAAGTTTATAGCCCTAAATTCCGGATTGGAATACCTTGCAAACGCCAAAGGCGAAAATCGTCTGCGAATGAACTCTAAAGCAAAAGCAAATATTCGGGGCGTGAGTCTTGCTTTAAATCATTCTCAGCTTTTGGATAATGCATTCTTGCCTTATTATAGCTACGAAATATCAAGCAAAGTCCCTTTGGGAAAATCCTTTTCTATGCACGCTTCTTTTCTTCAGGATCTTTTTGAACCTGTTTTCAAGAATAGTCAGCCATACCGGGCAGAAGTTTTTAAAAGTGGTGTCAGCATAGGTCCTTGGGCAGTAAATTATACCTTTAGAAAAGATTATAACTGGCAAGAAGCCGACACGAGCTTTCAAAATTATTCCAACAAGCATGATGCTTCACTAAAATTCGATCAGGGCTTTTTCAAAAATGCTCTGCGCTGGAATACAAGCGCTACATACCGCTTGGAAGAATTAGAAGAAGCGAATCAACAATACCTGCTTACGAACTCACAACTTAACTTAGATCTTAAAAAAATAGGCCTTAATACTTCGATTAAAGCGACAATCAATAGAAATTCCGAGACAAAGCGCGAAGCGGTTTTTATCTTTGTCGGCGATGGTCTTGGTTATTATCGGCTTGATGAATTCGGTCAATATGTCCCCGATGAAATGGGAAATTTCATCCTCAGCTCCGACATAACAAATGAACGACAGGACCAATATATTAGCAAACTGAATTCCTCTCTAAGATGGAGAAAACAATGGGAAAAGCTAAATTTGCAATTCTTGCATAAAGCTTCTACGGATTACAGAGCAGAAGACTTGCAGCTTTATACTCCCATTAAAATAGAAAATCCCGATACCGCATTATTTTTTGCTAATTTAAGGCTTAGGCATGAGTTGTTTTTTTCAAAACCCGATGGAAAACACCGCCTGAGTTTCTTTCGAGAAGATCTTCGCTCTCAGAATTTCCAAACAGCTTACAACGAAAACCTGAGTATCAGGACCAGCTCTCTTGTAAAATATCGTTTTAAACCGGATAAGGTCATTTTAAACATTTACTACGAAAACCGCGATGGAGACAGACAGCGTATGCCTCTGGGTTCTTATCGGGTACAGACTTTATCCAATGCCCTTGGACTCGAAGGCGAATACTTATTTTCAAAGGCATTGAGATCTTCTTTAGAAACAAAATACGAACACATTAGCACCAATTATGAAACAGAATTCTTGACTCACTGGTATCAGCTTAAGAGCGATTGGATCTGGTATCGGGTCTCCGGTGAGCGCATGTTTGCCTCTGCAACTATCGACCTGCTTCGTTCCAATCATACTGGTGCTTTGCCCTATGAAACTGCAAGTGGTCTGCCCTTGGGTTTCTCTTGGTCAGCTGCCTTGCGTTATGAAAAACGCATAAATGAATTTTTATCCGCAAGCGGCTTTTTTCAGTATCGCCAACGAGCAGAACAAAAAGCAATATTAACTGCTAAACTTGAAGTAAAGGCATATTTTTAAATGAAGAGATGCTTCTTAAAATATTTCTTGCTCTTTTTGACCTTAGGATCAACTATCCTGCCGGCTCAAAATGCTCTTGTGTTGATCATAGAGAACGACAGTCTTGCTGTAAAAGATCAAGATGCTCTCGAAGAAAAGATCGATGATCATTTGCTTCAGTATGCTAATGCCGGTTACCCATATATTAATCTTCAATTTAACGCTTACGAAAAACAAAACAATACAGAATATTTCCATTATCGCATAGATAAGGGAGAAAAAGTACGGATAGACACCATTGTTTTTGGCGACTATTCTCCAAGAGAGATCGCCTTACTTTCACGATATATTAATTTACCCGAAGATGGTTATTTTCACTACTCACAGGTCCAATTAACGATAGCTGATCTTAAAAGCAATCCATTGTTACGAGTGGAAGAAAAAGCAGATATTTATGATAAAGGACTACGATTATACACCGAAGCTAAGCAAAATATCCGCTTTGATGCTATGGCTGCTTATAAAGAAGAAAGAGAACAAAAGGGCATTGTGGGTAATATAGATATGAGCCTGATCAACCTCGGCGGTTTAGGTCGGACAGCCACTTTTCACTGGACACGCCCCACCCTTTCTGCAAATACTATTGATCTTTCTTACACTGAACCCTATATATTAAATCGTCCTTTTTCAATGTCAGGCGCTTTTTCGCAACGATATGAGGATAGCTCATATGTAAAACGTGATCTGGATCTTTCTTTTATTTATCATGTCAATAACCGCTCGACATTTACAATCAATTATATCAACGAATATATCGGGAGTTCTCAAGATGGCTCGGATTCACTCTTTGTTAAACAAAAACGTAGTGCCACAAAAGCCGGATTTAATTATTATTCTAAGCCCGGTATGATAAGAGCTAAAGTTCTTGCTTCATCCTCACTTCATTTTGGAAGCAAAAGTCGCATATCCAAGAACGATATCTACGCAGAAATAATTTACAGAGGCACATACATAGGGATAAATTGTAAGTTATTAGGAGCTTTGGCTGTCTCGGAAGATATTATTGCAAATTACGATCACTATAAATTGGGAGGCGCCCGCTTTTTGAGAGCCGCTTATTTTGAGCAATATCTTACGCCTGCTTATTTCGGCTGGTCTTTGGAAAGTGGTTACTTCCGCGATCTTGATATTTATTTATTTTATGATGGCGCCCTGATTCAGGGAATAGAGAAAACAGTGCATCATTTTGGATTTGGAATTTCAGTTCCGGCAGGGAATAACAAACTCACTCTTGCGCTTGGCATCGATAGCCAGGAAGGCTTTTCGGGAGCTAAATTTCATGTGAGCTGGAATATGCCATAACTGCGAGCAGTCCTAGCGCTGTCGCTTAGACATAAGGAAGTGGTGAACAGGCAGTATCCAAAGAGTAATTCTTGTTGTTTTTAATTAATTTTCTTAAACTTAATTTAAATCTAGGAAGGAAATCATGCTCTCATTTTTCGCTATTCTTGGTATTGCTGTTGCACTTGCTATGGATGCTTTTGCTGTATCGATATGTTATGGCTGTGGCCTGCCGAAATTCAGTGCTAAGATCATGTTCCTTGTTGCCGGTGTTTTTGCAATTTTTCAGGCTGCGATGGCATTCTTGGGTTGGTGGGGAGGAATGCTTTTTGCAAGTTATATTGAAGCGGTGGATCATTTTGTGGCTTTTGGACTCTTGGTTTTTATTGGCGGAAAAATGATCTATGAAGCTTTTAGGGGAGCGGATGAGTGCTATGTGGTGGATCCTAATAAGATCAATTTCCAACGTTTATTTTTGCTCGCCTTTGCTACCAGCATTGATGCTTTAGCGCTTGGCTTGAGTTTTGCTATTCTAAAGACAGAGATACTTTTGCCTTCTTTGATCATTGGATTGGTTACGCTCTTATTTTCTATGCTTGGAGTGGCAGCCGGGCACGGACTTAAAAAAGTCTTGGGAAGAAAAGTAGAAATAGCAGGTGGGATCATTTTGATCCTGATCGGAACACAAATTTTAATTTCGCATTTGACTGCGTAAGGAGATATAGATGAAACATAGAATTAAAGCTGAAGATATTTACCAATTGAACTTTGTATCGAGTCCGCAAATTACGCCCAAAGGGGATAAGGTCGTTTATGTAAAAAAGCATGCAGATAAAAAGGATCAAAGCTATTATTCGAATTTACAGATGCTACATTTAGCCAGCAAAAAAGATATGGCATACACCGAAATGGGAAAACATTTGGATATGATGCCGCGCATCAATCCTAATGGTCAGCAATTGGTGTTTTTACGAGTTGAAAAAGGCAAGCCGTCTTTAAGATCTATGAGTTTATATGGTGGGGAATCTAAAGAATTGACTCAATTGCCTCAAGGCGATGTTCAGGATTTTAAGTTTTCGCCCGATGGAAAACAAATTGCCGTGCTTTTTGCAAAACTCAAAGATGAGATCCCTGTTGAAGATGGTAAACGCAAAGAACCCATATGTCGCGATACGGAAAAATTATTTTATAGATTAGATGGACATGGTTTTATTGACGAAGAAAGCACAGAAATTTATTTGCTTAAAGCCAGCGGTGGTAATATGAAGAAATTGACTGAAACAAGTCATGGCGTTACTCAGTTTTCTTGGTCGCCCAAGGGTGACGAGATTGCATACACAACAGTTGATCACAAAATATTTGAAAGACACATGGATGAAGAAGATATTTTTATCATGGATCTGGCTGATAAACGACTTTCTAAGCTTGCGAAACCTGCCGGACCTGTGTCCTTTTTAAAATATGCTCCCGATGCTAAAACTCTGTATTTTGGTGGCCATTTTAACCCGCATTATTCCTGGGGAGCCGACAATACAGATATTATATCTTTTAACTTTGAAACAGGTGAGATCAAGAATTTAACTGAGTCGCTTGACCGCACAACGGATATGTTGACTCTGGGTGATATTACGCCTTCTTTTGTTCCACAGTCTCCGGTGATCAAGAATGGAAAAATGTATTTTACTATTTCTAGTGATGGCGCAAATCCATTAATGGTTTTAGATCTTGAGAGTGGAGAAATTGACACCCTTCTTGAGGGTCCGGAATGTGTCGTGACATATTCTGCTTGTGATACTGCCAAGAATTTTGCTATTCACCTGGCTCAAATGGAAAGGCCGGATGAGATCTGGCATCTGGAATTAGCTGAAGAAAAGAAATTGGTTAGAGTCAGTTTTACTAATGATAAATATGTTGATAAGCTCAATTTTACGCTTCCCGAAGTATTAAAAGTCCCTGTTGAGGATGTCACGATTCAGACCTGGTTACAATTGCCTCCCGATTTTGATGAAACAAAACAATATCCTCTGATCCTGAATATTCATGGTGGACCGCGCACGCAATATGGCTATACCTGGTTTCACGAAATGCATACTTTGGCAAGCGAAGATTTTGTGCTTGTGTACTCTAATCCCAGAGGTTCTCAGGGCTACGGCAAGAAATTTGCTGATGCCATTACCGGTAAATGGGGGGAACCCGCGATGAAAGATATGATGGCTGTTGTGGATACAATTCTTGAGCGAGGATATATCGATCCGGATAGATTATATGTCACAGGTGGATCTTACGGAGGATATATGACTAATTGGATTGTTTCCCAAACAAATCGATTCCGTGCAGCTCTTACTCAACGATCCATTTGCGATCTGGGCACTTTTTTTGGTACATCTGATATTGGCTGGGACCTTGTGGATGAATTCAAGGGTACACCCTGGGAAAATCCTAAAGCTTATGAAAGATGGTCTCCCTTAACTTATCTCAAGAATATCGATACGCCCCTCATGATCATTCATTCCGAGAATGACTTGCGCTGTCCTATGGAACAAGCTGAGCGTTTATTTGCACCTTTAAAATATATGGGAAAAGAAGTCCGACTTATTCGTTTCCCTGAATCTTCCCACGGCTTGAGTCGTGGCGGACGACCTGATAGAAGAATTAAGCGATTAGAGTTGATGATCGAATGGTTTAAAAAATATTCCTAAGCCCAGAGTTTTAAACCGTAAAATAGCAGACTGCCGTAATCAGTCTAAAGGTGAATAAAAAAACACGAAACGCAGATAGATGATAAAACACATATTGGGTTTGCTATGAATTTTTATCTGTAAACTATCATTTGGTCAGTGGGGGATGAAGAGGAATGGCTGCAGTGTCCCAAGATCTTCTTGGCAAAAATTAAAAATTCAACAATTTAACGCTTCTGCATCTTATTGTTTGTAGTTTGGTTTTTTTGACCAGCCAATACCTGTTTTTCAGAGGAGTTGGGAGGTCTGCCTACTTTATACTTTACACGCGACTTTTGCTTTTATTTTTAATTTCAGCGAGTAATCTTTCCTGCATTTCTTGTGCGGGATTTTCACCGTAAAGTTTTAGAAGGTAATTGAGAGCAATAGTTTCAACGATCACAGAGATATTTTTGCCCGGGTTAATGGGAAGCCTGATATGCTGTATTTTTACCCCGAGAATATCAATATATTGATCATCTAAGCCAATGCGCTCATACGTATCATTAGAATCCCAGCGAACCAGTTCTATCATTAATTCAACGCTTTTTTGCATACGTACAGCACAAACGCCAAATATTTTACGAACATTTACAATGCCTAATCCGCGTACCTCAATAGTATCTTGTAAGAGTTTAGCCGGTTCACCGATAAGCATATTTATTTGGGATCGCTTGAGGTTGACAATATCATCTGCGACTAATCTATGTCCACGTTCCACAATTTCCAATGCGATCTCGCTTTTGCCAATACCACTTTCTCCCGTAAGCAAAATACCAACGCCATAAAGATCAACTAAACCACCATGAATCTCTGTGCTGGGAGCAAATCGCGTATAGAGATATGTTCCGGCATCTTGTAAAAATTGCATGATATTTACATTGGTTTTTAGTAGCGCAATATTTTTTTCATTCGCAAGATCAATGATAATTGGAGGAATCTCGGATATATCCACAAAAATAACTGCCGGTATTTTATAAGAAAACATTTTTTGAAAAACAGATTCCATGGCAACAGGTGATAAGGTATTAATAAATTGCATTTCTTTTTTGGAAAAGACCTGTAATTTATGAGCAGGAAAATCCTCCCAGAAGCCTGTTAATTCCAAGCCGGGGATATTCAAGACCGAGGAATTTATCTCTGTTTCTTTGCCAAAGTCATCATTAATATGAACAAGACGAAGTTTTTCCCGGGTCTCCGTTATGAGATCGTAGATGGTAAACTTTTCCATTTTAAATTATAACTGTTCCTTATACTTTTTCAATTGTCTTCTCATTTTTTCAAGAGCTATATCTAGGGATTTGCTCATTTCATCCGCTTTTTCATGAATAGTTAAGGTCTTAAGCGGGACATTAACGACAATATCTGTTTCGTATTCGTAATCCTTAATCTTTTCAAAAACTATATTAACCGAAGTGATGCGATCGAAGATTTTCAGCAGTTGTTGCACGTCTTCTTCAACATGTTTTCGGGTTTTTTCAGAAATGCTAAAGTGCCTGGCTGTGATCAAAACTTTCATAGCTTTCTCCTTTAAATTATTTTGATTAAATTACCATAGCTAAATATACGAAAAAAAAACGAGAATGGGTAAAAAAAGAATTTAAGAATGTTTTTTCTTAGATATTCATGGTTTATAGACAGTTTTACTTTTTTTCTTTTTTTTCGGCACGAGGATGTGCTTTGGAATAGGCTTCTTTCAGTCTTTCCATTTTAATATGCGTATAAACTTGTGTTGTGGAAAGGCTTTCATGACCCAGCATCATACGCACCGACTCCAGGTCGGCACCTTCATCCAGAAGATGTGTGGCAAAAGTATGTCGTAAAACATGAGGAGAATTCTTTCTTGCACCATTAGAAACTTCCTGGAGATATTTTTCAATACGTAGCCGCACATTTCTGGTAGAGATCTTATTTCCCTGAGAGGAAATAAATAATGGCGATAAAGGTCCGGGTACTTCAAAATTTTCTTTATAATAATCCAAGTATAGATTTATAGCTTCCATAGCCGCATTGCCCAAAGGAAGCAGTCGCTGTTTGTTACCCTTTCCTGTCACTGAAATGAGTTTATTTCTAAATTGTATATCTTTAAGTCTTAAATTTACCAGCTCACTCAAGCGAATGCCTGACGCATAAAAAAGCTCCAACATTGCTGCATCTCTGGCTGTTATAAAATTATTAACCTCTATATTGTCAAATAGGGTTCGAGTCTGCTCCTGACTTAAAACTGTGGGCAGGCTTTTAGGAAGTTTTGGTGACTTTATCGCATAGGCCGGGTTTTTTTCTATCCAGGATCTGCGCAGACAATATTTAAAAAAAGATTTAAGTGTCGCAAGTTTTCTTGCTGCGGATCTGGCTGAAAACTTATTTTCAGTCAGCATGCCTAAAAAATGACGAAGAGTCACTTTGTCCACCATGTCAATAGGAACATCATCCAAAGCATAATACTCTCTGCAGAATTCATAAAATTGTTCAATATCACTACGATAAGCATCAAGCGTGTTGTCGGAGTAAACGCGCACGGAGCTTAGGTATTGAATAAATTCATCTGTTGCTGTGAAAAAGTTCATATTTTTAATTTTTTGTTTCAAAGACTAACTTTTTTAAGAGCACTGAACCCTTTCTAAATAAGTTAAGAAGGTATTGGGTCAAAGATCATGAGGATAATTTTGATTTCTCTTTCCGTATAAAACATCCAGTGATTCTGTCTGAAAAGCAATCTTGTACATCATGCCGTGCCCATCCGTAGTCCCGAGTTTTGGGGACATAGGAGGGTTATCTCGTCAAAGCATTATCCAGTCATCTTGTCAAAGCTCTAAGCTTGCACGCAAATGCTCTACAATTCTTTGCATATCTTCAGGAAGCGGAGCATTCACGCTCATTGGCTTACGATTAATCGGATGCTTAAAGCGCATTTCGCTGCAATGCAAAGCCTGTCTATCTATCATGTCAAGTAAGTTGATAGCAATCTTGCGGTGTCTTGGTGATAAGCCACCCAGCTTTTGGGTTTTACCACCGTACATTTCATCGCCAATCACCGGATGTCCCAAGTCGCTTAAATGGACTCGGATCTGGTGGGTTCTGCCAGTGAGGATTTGGACTTTAACCAGTGTCATGAACTCGAAGGTTTCCAAGACTTCCCAGCGGGTTTCGGCATGTTTTCCAAAGCGTTCATCATCATAAGCGGCATATTTTTGACGATCTTTTTTATGTCTGCCAATATATTTTGTCGTCATGCCCTTAGGTTCTTTAAAAACACCCCAGACCAGAGCGGTATAAAATTTATCAATTTGACGATTTTCAAATGTTCTTGCCATACGATTATGGGCATGATTGTTTTTTGCAGCAATAATAGCACCGGAAGTATCTTTATCTAAGCGGTGTACAATGCCGGGTCGATATTCACCACCCACATTTGATAAGGTCGTGCAACGATGTGCCAATGCATTGACCAGTGTGCCTGTTCTGTTCCCGACGGCCGGGTGGACAACTAATCCAGGTGGCTTATTTATAACAATAAGATCATCATCTTCATAGATGACTTCCAGGGGGATGTTTTCCGCTTCAACTTCCAGAGGAACAAACCTGGGTATGCGCACAGTGATCATATCCTTGGGATTAACTTTATATGAGGATTTGAGAATAATCTGTCGGTTAACTGAAACCAGCATTCTATCGATCAGTTCTTTCACTTTAGTCCGGGAGATATTTTTGATGCTTTCGGAAATAAAGCTGTCAATACGCGTAGGTTTTTGCGCCGGCCTAACTGCGATGCAATAGGTATCAAAACCTTCAGCTTCCGTGTAAAGTTCATCACTCATGATTTTTTATCTTCTTTCAGTTCAGCGGCAGGATTTTTTTTAAGCTTGATTTCTTCAATAATTGTGACGATAAGATAAATAAAGACCCCGATGGTAATGCAGGAATCTGCCACATTAAAAATAGCAAAAGGATTAAATGGCCAGAATCCTAGATCCACCTTAACAAAATCCGTTACTTGCCCGCGGAAGATGCGATCGATAAAATTACCTATTGCACCTGCATAGATCATGGTAAATGCGATATAGTTGATCTTTTTACTTGGGTCTTCCTTGATAATTCTAAAGAAAAAATACAGGATGAAGATCAAAGCAAAAATGGAAACATATTTTAAGGCAGGAATTGGAAGACTGAAGGCTACCCCGGTGTTTTCGGCATGCGTAAAGGTGAGGACCTCACCGATAACTTCAATATCTTGCCAAGAATAATATTCTTCCATGGGGAGTTTTTCACGAATAGCATGTTTGCTCCACTGATCAAGGCCGATGAGACCAAAGAATAGAACGACGCAAACGATGATAAGGATAATTTTTTGAGTTTTATTCATAAGAGCCTGTTTTAATCGTTTTAGATTTTTGCATGTTAAATGAATTTACTTATGATCGAAAGAAAATACAAGCATGTTAGATAAAAGGAAAAGCTAAAAAAACATAAGTAAAGGATCTAATGATCTAAGATTTTAGTTCTTTTCGTACATTTCATCCAGATGATCATGCATGAGTTTGTAACAATGGTTCATAAGTTCATGACGTTGTTCATAGCTATATTTTGAGGTGTCGATCTCCGGTAAAACATCGATCTCAACATTGCTATGATTAAAACGCTTTGTCCCGGGAGGCAGCATTTCACGAATACCTTTTGTGCAGACAGGTAAAATTGGCAATCCATTATTAATAGCCATGACAAAAGCGCCCAAACGAAATTCTGACAGACGGACATCTTTAAAACGCGATCCTTCAGGATAGATCATAAGAGAGAGATTTTCTTTTTTCAGAACTTTAAATTGCTCATTCAGGTGATCGATAGATTTTCCCTTGGTTTCATTATCAACAAAGATAAATCCCGAGCGTGCCATTGCTGCGCCCACAAAAGGAATTTTTCTAATATCCGATTTGGCAACCATACGCATATTAATAGGGAAAAAACCCAAAAGGAATAAAACATCTGCTGCACTTTCGTGATTAGCTATGACAACATAAGCTTTCTTTGGATCAATATTATCCATAGCTCTAAATTTTGGTTTTGTTGGAGTTGCTATAGCTCCCCACCATCCCCAGGCCTTGATCATTTTATTGTAAAATGACATTCTTCGAATAAAGGGAGAGCAAATAATCATAGTGCCACCAATAAAAATATTACCAATATAGGTGTGGGCATATATCCAAAGATTATGGAAAAAATTTGTTTTTTTCATTTTATACGCTGATTTTGTCAGTCCCCATATATGGTCGCAGAACTTCTGGTATTACTAGAGATCCATCGGCTTGCTGGTAGTTTTCAAGAATAGCGATCAGAAGTCGAGGTGTTGCTACACCGGAACCATTTAATGTATGGACAAATTTCATGCCTTTATCGTCTTTAAAACGAATATTCGCACGACGAGCCTGAAAATCTTCAAAGTTGGAGCAAGAAGAGACTTCCAACCATTTTTCTGTGCCGGGTGCCCATAATTCCAAATCATGGCAACGGGCAGCAGCAAAACTCAGGTCGCCGGTACAGAGTTCAAGAATGCGGTAAGGTAGTTCCAGTTTCTGTAGAACAGTTTCGGCGTTAGCAATGAGTTTTTTCCAGTCTTCATAGGAATTATCGGGATGGACAAATTGAACCATTTCAACTTTATTGAATTGATGTAAGCGTTGCAGTCCGCGAGTATCCTTACCATAAGAACCGGCTTCACGGCGGAAGCATCCGGAGAAAGCCACATATTTGATGGGGAAATCCGCAGAGGAAAGAACTTCATCACGATGTATATTAGTTACGGGTACTTCTGCAGTGGGAATGAACCAGAGATCATCATCTTTAAGATGGTACATATCGTGAGCCATTTTGGGTAATTGACCGGTACCTATTGCAGACTCAGAGTTAACGAGAAAGGGAGGGAATATTTCGGTGTAGCCATGTTCGCTTGTATGAAGATCGAGCATAAAATTGATCAAAGAACGTTCAAGTCTGGCGCCCCATCCCGTATAAAGCGGAAAACCACTACCGGAAATTTTGGCACCGCGTTTAAGATCGAGCATTTTTAGTTTTTCAGCTACATCTAAATGATCCTTGGGTTTAAAGTCAAAGTCACGTTTTGTGCCCCAGCTCGCGATCTCGATATTATCTTCATCACTGTTGCCCAAAGGTGAGTGGATAGAGGGTATGTTAGGGATCCCTAAAAGCAGAGTTTTAAGTTCATTGACAATGCCTGCCAGCTCAAGGTCATTCTCTTTTATCTTTATAGAAAGTTTTTGCATATCAGCAATTTCTGCAGAAGCATCTTCTTTATTACGTTTTTTTAAGGAAATGGCCTGAGAAACTTTATTGCGGACATTTTTCATATCATCCGTTTCTTTCCCCAAGTTTCGGCGCTTGTCGTCTAATGCAAGAATAGCATTAAGATCGACGTTTA
Organism: uncultured bacterium; assembly: GCA_964572745.1. GTDB lineage: Bacteria > Fidelibacterota > Fidelibacteria > Fidelibacterales > Fidelibacteraceae > M50B103. The sequence continues at coordinate 474 of CAZNFT010000031.1, read as the reverse complement.
CATTTTTACTTTCAACAGCTTCTTGAACAGCTTCAGGGTTTTCTCGAATAATTTTAATATCTAACATAACTTCCTTTCATTAAGTCTTGAAAATACAATGATATTAGCAAAATTAAAACTAATAATTCAGTCTAATCGTAAAACCTAAGAGGTAAAAAGAAGTAAAGAGCGTGGAATATGGAGTAAATAGTGAAGAAGCAGAAAATTAGGCTGTGTGTCAAGACATAGCTTACGCTTTTTTGTTACTCTGATCTCGCAGCTGATGGAGGAGGATATATATTTAAAGACAAGGAGTCAGCAGACCTGTCAGCTAGGAGTTGGCTGGTCGAAAAAACGATAAATTACAAATCTGAGATACCAGGAAGCATTAGAGAAGTGGAGTGATAAAGGAAAGGATTTTTAGGGGCTATTGCTTGGCATCCTGTTCAATTATTGAACAAACCTTGGGTCAACCTTGACCCAACCTTGACCCAA
>CAZNFT010000030.1:0-22365 GCA_964572745.1 uncultured bacterium | reverse complement strand
CATGATAACAGGATATGCTGGATAGCTTGTTGACGGGATAACAGGATAACCCTCCTGCGCCCCGAAAATTCGGGGCTATGGCGGTCAGGCTTCTCACCTTCTCACCTTCTCGCCTTCTTGTTTTCTCGGCACTGAGGGCTCATTTTTTAGAGGAACTTTCTTCCGATTTTAATGGACTTTAACAGACAAAAGATATAAGTTTTATGTTCGCAAAAATTAGGAGAAACATGATATTCAAACCGCAAAAATACCGCATAGCCGATGAAGCAATGAAACCCTTTATCGATCCTGAAGAGATCTGGGGGTTCTTAAATCAAGCTAAACCTTCTGCAGAGCGCGTTCGGGAACTTATAGCAAAATCTTTAAATAAAAACAGACTGTCACTGGAAGAAACTGCCGATCTTTTAAATGCTGACGATCCTGAACTGATCAAGGAGATCAAAGAGGGTGCCAGAACACTTAAAAATACTATTTATGGTAACAGAATTGTGCTTTTTGCACCACTTTATATTGGAAATAAATGTATAAACAACTGCAAATATTGCGGATTCAGAGTTTCAAATACAGATCAGGTCCGCACAACTTTAAGCGATGAACAGATCATCAAAGAAGTTGAGGCTCTCGAAGAGAACGGACAAAAACGACTCATACTTGTGTACGGAGAACACCCGGATTACGATGCGGAGTATATTGCACATACAGTTAGAACCGTTTACAAAGTTAAAAAGGACAAAGGCGAGATCCGTCGTGTTAATATTAACGCTGCACCTCTTGATATAGAAGGCTTTAAAACTGTTAAAGCAGCCGGAATTGGTACTTATCAGGTTTTCCAGGAAACCTATCATCCGGAACGATATAAATATTATCATCCTACAGGTCCCAAAAGCGATTTTAATTGGCGACTAACCTCATTAGATCGTGCCATGGAAGGTGGAATTGATGACTTGGGCATTGGTGCTTTATTTGGTCTTTACGACTGGAAATATGAGGTCATGGCTTTAGTCCGCCATACCAATCACTTTGAAGCCGTTTACGATATTGGGCCACACACTATTTCTTTCCCAAGAATTAAATCTGCGGCAGGGTCTGAAGTCGATCCAAAATACGAAGTCAATGATGAAGACTTTACACGTCTTGTTGCGATCTTACGTTTGGCTGTTCCCTACACAGGCATGATACTTACGGCACGTGAACCTATAGCTATCAGAAAAGAAGCTCTGAGCTTTGGTGTATCACAAATTGACGGTGGAACAAAACTAGAAATAGGCGCTTACGCGGAAAAAGAAGAAGAATCACAAAACCTTAATCGTGAACAATTTGAAATCAACGATTCGCGTTCACTTAATGAAATTATTGAAGAGTTATTAGAAGATGGATATCTCCCTTCCTTTTGTACTGCTTGCTATCGCCTTGGACGCACCGGAGAACACTTTATGGAATTCTCCGTACCCGGTTTTATCAAACGCTACTGTACACCCAATGCCATCTTAACCCTATCGGAATATCTTGAAGATTACGCTCCGAAAAAAACAGCTGAAACAGGCTGGAAAGTCATAGAAGAAAATCTTCAGAAAATGGAAAATAAAGTTACGGAAAAAGAAACACGAAATCGTATTGAACGGATTAAACAAGGCGAAAGAGACTTGTATTTCTAGTGACCAGAGATCAGTGACCGGAGATCGAGAAGCTGTGGTGAATGGCTATTAGTAAGAAGCATGGAGTATGGGGTATGGAGAAAATATTGAAGATCGGTAAAGTCAGAACATGGGTTACACATATCATGATTTCTTAGATCTTAGCTTTTAGAATTCACAATTTTATTTTTCCCTTTCAATAATATCACAAATATTATATATTTCGTGGTTAAAATCTTATCTTAAGGAGTTATTAAAAATGAAACGTACTCGAATTTTAGCACCTATCTTGCTTGTAGTGGTCGCTCTTACTTTTTTTGCTTGTCAGTCTCAGGAATTGACATCAGCAAAAGTATATGTCCAACAAAAAGATTATCAGAAAGCTGAATACAATTTTTTAACAGCATTAGATGTAGAACCGGAAAATCCGGAAATCCCCTATTTATTAGCTGTTGAAATTTACTCTAACAAAAATAGTGGTCTGGCTGACCCTGTTAAAGCAAAACAATACTATGAAGAAACACTCAAACGTGATAGATCGTATCTTCCAGATAATATGAAGGCACTGCGGGAGCAACTTTATGGCGCTTCTTTTAATGCTGCAGTAGGAGCCTACAACAAAGTGATCCGTAACGAATCTACAAATAAAGAAGCAGATCTGACTGAAGCTTTGAAGTATTTCAATATGGCTGCAGAACTTAAACCTTCCGATCCTAAAGCAGCTATTCAAATTGCTCGTATTTATACGGAAATTAAAAATGATAATGCACAAGGAATTGCAACCATTGATAAAGCTCTTTTGAAAGCTAAGAATAACACAGATCTAAAAGCCGAGAAAGCACGTATTCTTGCTAAAGATGGCCGTATGGATGAAGCCCTGTTGGTTTATGAAGATACTTTTTCAGCTCAACCGGAAAACCTGATAATTGGTCTTCGCTATGCACAGTTTTTGTTTGAACAAGGATTATATGAAAAATCTGCTGCTGTTTACGCTCGACTGATAGAAGTTGAACCCGGCGACAAAGACCTTTATTTTAACCTGGGTTTAACATATTTGCGTCTTAATGATATCGAATCTGCAACAACTCAGTTCGAAACAGTCGTCGCGCTTGATCCCGAAGATACACAAGCTATCCTCATGGTCGCTCAGGTTTACTTTGATAGAAAAGATTATGTAACAGCTGAATACTATTTTCAACAGTTACTAGATATAGAACCTGAAAACCCGGATTACCTAAAACGTATGGGTGTAACACTCACACAGCAGGGACGAGTAGAAGAAGGTTTAGAGCTTTATAACCGTGGTCGTGAACTCGAAGGTGGTAATTGATCTAAGCTTAATTAAATTCTAATACATTAAACCCTCGAACTTTCGAGGGTTTTTTATTTTTTGTCAATTGTTTTTGAAACATATTTCACATAGATTCGTATTACTAATATCACTAACGAGGTAGAACACATGAAAAAAATATTATTGATCATACTCGCAGGGATAATTTTAAGTGGCTGTTATACTACTTTTTATCCTCCAATGTCCATGGAAATGCAGAATACTACGGAGATTCCGGATTCTGCCAGACAGGTGATCATCAACAATTATTATGAAACAACTGAATATTACCAAATGCCTCATTACCAAAGGTACAGCTTACTTTGGGGCGATTATTATTGGGATCCTTTTTATTATGACTATAGCTATTATAACTGGCGTCCATATTATTGGTATGGCTCGTACTATTATTACAACCCTCACAATCATTATTGGTATTATTACCATCATGGTAACTACGGACAAGCCGGACCTTCTAATAATAGAGGTGATAAGGAAAGAATCCACAAACCCGGTTATAATCAGTTAATGAATTCACCTAGTGGATCAGCTCCCTATATTGCCGTTCAAAATGATGAGCAGCGCTTACAAAAAGTTGGTAAAGTCGGAGTTGATTATAATACAAACAGCAAAAGAGATGGCGTTTATTCACCAAAATTAGAAAGTGTTGGAAAAAGCTCAGTAGGCTCCAATAAGATCTATAAATCCGGTTCAAAATCGTCCGGTGAATCTTATAAAGCTCCAAGCACTTCAAGTTCGCCTAAAAAATCCAGTCCATCTTCAAGTTCCGGTACATACAAGCCAAAAAGAAGCTCCGGTTCAAATTCCTCTGATTCTTCAAATTCTAATAAATCAGGTAAAAGCTCTCGTACAAGCTCAACTTCATCAAAAAACAGCAATACGAGTTCATCATCATCAAGTAGTAAAAAGAGCAAATAATACTATGAAAAATAAAATTCTATCCATATTGACCTTAAGCCTCCTATCGGTCTTTGCTTTTGCACAAGATCTGCCGGATGTGATCGCGCCATTTAAATCTTACAACTTCGACAATCAGCATTTCAATTCCGCAACAGGATATGATTATCCCATTAGAGTCTCTAGCTTAAATAAAAGCGGGGTTTTATCTACTGCCATAGGAAATGCAACGGTTGCCTCGGGACGCATGATCCCGGAGTTTACCCTTAACCCGGCAAATCTTGCTATGAATAAATTCAGTAGCATACAAGTAAATGGATTGTTTACTAACTATAATGGCATGAGCAAGAATAGCTTAGGGGGCATCTCTTATCTGGTCTCTGTTCCTGTATATAGTGGTAGCATGAGTTTTGCAGCAGGTGTTAACAAAGAAAAAGATTTTAATCAATATTATCAGAATGATGATATTTTACAAAAATCATATGGCGGTATTTACAGCTGGCATTTTAACGGAGCCATGGAAGTTCAAGAAGATATCTATCTCGGAGCAGAGGTATCCCTTCTTTCAGGGAGCAGGCATAATGACATCGACTTTAAAGATCCTTTGAATACAACAGATGGATATATTGAAGAAAACACTTACTTTGGCGCAAGTGCAAAAATCGGTTTAAGCTACCATCCCTTTTCAATTTTGAATATTGGACTTAGCATAGACCTGCCTACAGTTATCAATGATGACTATTCATTAAGGACTTATCAAACTTCAGGATCTAGTAGCGTAGAGTATAGTATGTCCTCACCGGCAGTTATCAGAGCCGGTCTTTCCCTGAACTTACGCATTGTAGATCTTTATTACAGTTATGATTACACCAATTGGCAAGATATGAAATTTCGCTCTAGAGATTTGATGCAAACTGCAGTTGATGAACTAAATCGTGAAATTTCAAATAATCTATCCACTGTTGGAGCACATCACCTCGGTATGGCCTTCCACGTGCCCATGTTGCCCTTGCATTTCTATTTTGGTTATCAGTACTTACCTGATTCTTATCAGGGCTTAAATAGTCTGTCTCTCAAGAAACTCATCCCTAAACAGCTTACAGATCGTTTTAGTTCATCTACTTCCTGGGGAGCATCCTTCTTTTTAAAACAAGGACTGAGTTTAAGTGCTTCCTTTGAAACTTATCATTTATTCTATGATGAAGTTGAAAAAGCCAAGACCACAAATTTAGCTATATCCTACTTTTTCTAGGCCAGATATTAAATAAAAAATAAAAGCCCTATCGATTGTTCCTTGGGGCTTTTTATTTTAGACGGGATATCTTAGATAAATTTTAGACAGAATAACCTTTAGACAGGATTACAGGATAATCAGAATTGCTTTTCTGACAGGATTACCCTCCTGTATCTTGACAATTCGGGACTAAGGCGAGCAAGCAGGATACTCTAATTAATAACTAATAGCGAAAAACTAATAAAGAGATAAATTTCACGACATAGGAAAAATAACATTTACCTAAGAACCTTTGGCCCTCTTAGCATCGAACCTCATCACCTTCATTTTTACGGAATAATCCTTCTACTCCCAGACAATTGGGGGGGGGCTATGAATGACAGGGCATAATAAAAGGATAGCTTGGATAGTTTTTTAGACTGAATACAATGAAAATCCTTGAAATATTCTATTACATTTAATTATTTACAAGATTTTCAGCCTCATGTTTAACCATTAACCCTCATTAAGCAAAATTTTACATCGCATAGTTTATCGATATCTTGACTTAGGATTCACGCTTCAGGTCTTTAGATTCTTGCTCTTTCTTTTTTACCATTGCTCGTATATCGCGTAATTTGATATCTGAAACAAAAGTCAACATGATCACACCAATAAGAGCCGGAAATAGAACATTAGCAGAAAAAACCAGCATTGCAGTACCAACAGCTACATGAGAAGAAACACCAAAATTCGCCAGAACATACTGAGCTCCGTTTTCTCTAAAACCCATTCCTGCAAAAGATAAAGGTATATAACCAACTCCTAAAATAAAGATGGAAGCTTTTGCCGTATCAAATAATGACATTCCAAAGTTCTTGAGAAGAACCCAATATTGAGCTACATAAACCACCATGGTAAATATTGAAAAAGAAATATTTGCTAAGCCAAATTTAAAGTAAGGAACGGTATCGGGTATGTGTTTCTTGAAATTGGTCGTACGGACCAAAAGGCGGTATATCCAGAAAAAAACAATAAAGACCAAACAAAAACCTAACATGTACCACATCTGCGGATATAAAAGGAAACAAGCTATTCCAAAAAAGAAAAGATTGGTTGCAGTACAATAAAAGGCATCTAAGAGAAATGTATATATTCTTGTTTTATTATTTCCCGGCAACATAAACACCTTACCCACCTCACCCATTGATGCCGGCAGGATAAGTCTGAGAGCAAAACCTGAAAAGTGAGAAACCACAAGCTGTTTTGCTGTGAATGCTGGCATTAAAAAATGTACCGAAGTATAAAAACGAAGGGCCTGTCCCGCTACATTAAGTAAGCCAAGACTAAAAATTGCTAATACAAGACCCCTGGGAATAGATTTAAAGTATGCTAACAATTCCCCGATTTCTACGGAGCGTGACAACCACCAAAAAAGAAAAACCGTGATCCCGATCTTTAGAAAGTTAGATAGAAGTTTTTTCATATAAATCCTATAGAGTCTTCTTGTAAGTAGAACCCTTCCAAGTAAATTTACCAAAAGTACCACGCAGCCCGACCCAAACAATAAATGGCGCGTGAACCAGCTCCATTAAAAAGAGGTGTTTAAATTTATAAACAACTTGAAACTTTTTTAAACTGACCGTCATATAGAAAAAATCACATATAGCTTTAATGAATACTATTCCTGCCCAATAAATCAAAACCTTAGGATCAACAAAAGCAAAAAATGGTAAAATCAAGATTGAGAGATAAAAGAAAAAAACACTTAATCCTAAAAAAATAACCGAAAAGCTTGACTTTAAAGTTTTAGAAGCCCAGCGCATGCGCTGATTAATTACGCCTCTAATACTATCTTCAGGAACTAATTTTACAAGCGCTTCGGGGTGTGAATTAAATTTAAGTTGATAGCCCTGACGCTCCGCTTCAAAAATAATATCAGAGTCATCGCCTGAAACAATATTTTTTCTTGATGAAGCTTTATTAAAAAGGTCCTTTCGGTATAACATATTACTGCCATTGGCAGCAATCGCAATATTATTTGCCATGGCTCCGGCTATTATAACATTGTGTGATAAATTTTCAAGAGTTTGCATTGATTGCCATGTTTCTTCAAATGAATTATCAAATTTTTCTTTACTAAAAAGAGAAACAGCCGTAGCCGCTCCTAATTTATCCTCACACAAAGAACCATAGCTTCTCAGCCATAATTTTTGATGTACGGCATCTGCATCAGTTGCCACTACAAAATCTGTTTCACATAGTTTAATTGCTTGAGCAATAGCATTTTTCTTTGGTGAAACATCTGCGGGAGAGTCGGAAATATGAATCACTTTCATATTGTCATTCTTACTCGCTAAAGCATTTAATAAATCAGGTGTTTTGTCATCTGATCGATCATTAACAGCAATAATGGAATACTTGTTTTTCGGATAATCTTGAACAAGAATAGAATTAATTGTTTTTTCAATATGCTCTTCTTCGTCTTTAGCGCAAACAATGACTGTCAAGTCAGGTAGATCTTTATCCTCTTTAAGTTCATGTGACTTTAGCTTTCGAAAACCTAAGTAAAAGAAAAAGATTAAAATTATATAGATCGCTGATAGGACAAAAGCACTTATAGTTAGTATTTGTAGAACTAGGGGCATAATGTATCCAATTTTTTCATAATGCTATCCAGTTGATTTACCGGTATGTTTTGTTCGCGTAATTTCTCATCTGAATAAAACTTTAAACTTCCCAGATCTAAATCTTCTTGTCTGCAAGAAGTAAATAAGCCTTGTTCCTGATAATGAGTAGCGAGATATTCCTGCTCAGTTTGCCCCGGTGTGGGAACAAACATGGCGCTTTTTCCTAAGGCTAATAATTCCATCACTGTGGAGTAACCAGAACGACAGATCACACGCTTTGCGCGTTGCATTATAGTGTTCATCTCTGCCCGGTTCAAGTGAGCATATATGGTGACATTTTCATCTTGTCTAATAATATTATTACCTTCGGCAGGTCTGCCAAGCGTGACAACAACCTTGCCCTCAAGTTTATCCAATTGATCTAAAATGATTGTTTCAAATTCCGTCCGTTGTGGTTCGGGACCTGAGATAGAGAAAAGATAGTCAATATCTTCTTCCACAGGTTTAACAGCAGGGACTAATGAAGATAAACAACCAATGTGTCTTACTTTTGGGTGACGTGATATAGCGGTATCGTGTGATAGAATTCCGGATAGGTTCGGCTTTCCGGCTGCATCGGGGACAAAAACCCTGTCGAAATGTCTGAACACAATGCGATTGAAACAATCGCCGAATATCCCGGCCCAGCGCAAACCTTTGGGAAGATGAAAGCGTAATTGGTGAGTGATCAAGACTGATGGAACTTTTTTATGCCAAAAACCTAGTCGCATTTCCGTCATGATCAGATCTGCCTTGTAGTCTTTAACGATCTTTTTAATGTGTTTTCTTTCGTGAGCCCAACCACATAGCATTTTAGGTATCTGAAAAACTATAGCAAAGACAAAAAGAAATCCCAGTTTTGGATAACGGATCTGTGTATCTTTTACTTCAAGAATGGTGCATTCAGGAAATTCTTGCCTTAACATAGCTAAGGCCCTACCATATGATACAAGTATAACACGATTCCCATCATTGATCAAGCGCCGAATAATGGGCGTTGAGCGAGTTACATGCCCCAATCCCCAATCGATCAATGCATAAACAACAGTCTTATTCTTCATTACTTTTTCTTGCGTTTAAACATTACACAAGCTAAGGGAGGAACACCAATAAGTACTGAGTGCTTACGACCATTCCAAACAACTTCTTCTGTTTTGACTGTATTATTGATAAAAACTCCTGATCCATTATAATCTTTGCAATCAGAGTTAAACACTTCCTCATACTCACCGGCAGCAGGAACACCCACGCGATAATCAAAGTAATTTTCCGGAGTAAAGTTACAAACGACAAGAATATCATCTTTGACATCTTTTCCTCTGCGGAAAAAAGAAGCAATGGATTGTTCGGTATTTCCACCATCTATCCATCCAAATCCTGCAGGATGCTGATCTTTTTCCCATAAAGCCGGAGATTCTTTATATAATTTATTTAAATCCGACATAAAAACAGATGCGGTTTTATGCGGTTCATGTTGTTCTAATTCCCACTCTAAACCCCAGTCTTCATTCCATTCGGTCCAAGGCGCAAGCTCAGTTCCCATAAACAAGAGTTTTTTTCCGGGATGAGCATACATAAAAGCTAAAAGAAGCTTAAAATTGGCAAATTTCTGCCAATCGTCACCCGGCATTTTATTTAAAAAAGAACCTTTTCCGTGTACCACTTCATCGTGTGACAATGAAAGAATAAAATTTTCTGAATATTGATACAGCATTGAAAAGGTCATATCACTATGATGATATTTTCTGTGAACGGGATCTTTGGACATATAGCGAAGGAAATCATTCATCCAACCCATATTCCACTTAAAATCAAAGCCAAGACCACCGGTATGGACAGGATGACTTACGCCGCCCCAAGCTGTTGATTCTTCAGCTATCATCATAGCTTTAGGAAAATACTTACCAACGATGGTCGATAATTCTTTCATGAACTCTATAGCAGCAAGATTTTCATTTCCGCCATATTCATTGGGTATCCATTCGCCTTCTTTGCGACTGTAGTCCAGATACAACATAGAAGCCACCGCATCGATCCTTAATCCATCAACATGAAATTCTTTTAACCAATAAAGAGCATTGGCTATCAAGAAATTTCGGACTTCGTTACGTCCATAATTAAAGATCAAAGTTCCCCAATCAGGATGTTCTCCTGCTCTGGGATCTTCATGTTCATAAAGTGCTGTACCATCGAATCGTGCCAAAGCAAAATCATCTTTAGGAAAATGCGCAGGAACCCAATCCAGAATGACGCCAATATCATTTTTGTGACAATGATCTATCAGATAACGGAGATCATCAGGTTCACCGAATCTAGACGTTGGAGCATAATAGCCAGTAACCTGATACCCCCAAGAAGCATCATAAGGATATTCCATAATTGGCATTAATTCAATATGTGTAAAGCCCTTTTCCTTGACATAATCAACAAGCATGGGAGCAAGTTCTCTGTAACTATACCATTCCCAACCGTCTTTTTTACGCCAGGAACCCAGATGAACCTCATAGATGCTCATGGGCTTATCTATCATATGTTCGGGTCTAGACTGCAAATATTTTTTATCTTTCCATTTATAATTTGATTGGTAGATGATAGAGGCATTACCCGGACGAAGTTCTGAATAATTTGCATAAGGATCAGCCTTCAGTTTTAACTGTCCATCTTGAGTATAGATCTCAAATTTATATTTTACGCCTATTTCCACTCCCGGAATAAATATTTCCCAAATACCGGAAGATCCTAATTCGCGCATCATGTGCTTACGACCATCCCATAAGTTAAAATCACCTACGACAGAAACACGACAAGCAGAAGGTGCCCAAACTGCAAAAGAAACACCCTTTATACCATCAACTTCCCGTAGATGTGCACCCAGTTTTTCATAGATAAAATGGTGATCACCTTTAGCAAAAAGATAAACATCCTCTTCGGTCAAGAGAGGCATAAACTGGTAGGGATGAATATAAGTAAAGGTATTGTTATCAGGAAAAACGGCATGGACTTCATACTTTTCAAAAGATTCCAATTCGAAAGAAACTGACCAAAACCCAGGAAGCTCATCCGGCTGCATCTCGAAAGTCTTTTTACTTGTAAGAAGTGTAATGGACACCGCTATAGCATCAGGTTGAAACACTTTTACAATTTTGTTGAGATCCTTATCTTCATGCATACCTAAAACTGCGTGTGGATCGTGACACTTTCCATCAAAAATTTCTTTCATATCAGATTTGAGGCTCATGATTATCCTTTCTCATTTTTGCGCTCAATAAAGCGATCATTGTTTTTACATCAGTTATTTCACCACTTTGCACTTTTTTGACAGCTAATTCCAAAGGCAAAGAGAAGCATTCTACAAATTCATTATCATCTGTATTCATCTCGCCTTTAACAAGATCAAAGGCCTCGTATATATGGATCACTTCATTACTGTAACCAATACAAGGATGAATTGTTGTTAAAAAACTAAGTCTGCCGGCACAATATCCTGTTTCTTCCTGCAGCTCCCGCAGACCGGTTTCTTCGGGGCTTTCTCCCGGATCGATTTTGCCCGCAGGCAATTCAATAAAAACTTTCTGTAGGGGATACCTGAACTGATTCAATAGCAGAACATCTTGATTATCAAGGTAAGCTACTATTGCAACAGCACCGGGATGCTCAATATATTCCCTAACCGAAGTCTTGCCATTCGGCAAAAGAACTTCATCTTTACGGACATGTAAGAGAGAACCATCAAAAACAACTTTGCTGTTCAGCTTGTTCTCCTTTAAAGTATTCATTTGAGGAATATACGAGATAATATGATTAGTGACAAATACTATTAGAAATCAAAAAAAATAGATTGTCCTCACACTGAGACTCAAAGGATAATAAGGCAGTGTTTTTTTTTGTTTACAGAAAGGAAGATTTAAAAAATAATATGTAGGCTGAAGCCCGCTTATACCTGAGTAATTCAACAATGAAGATCTTGAAAAGTAAATCATCAAGGATCTTGTATGGGTCATTTGTCTCTTGTGGGGAAAATATCCCCGGCTTCAACTCAGAATTGGAAATATAAAATATCGTTTTTTAAACACCTAATAAGGCATTGTAATTAAGTAAATATTTTATCATATTTTCATGAATATTTCCTGAAATAAAAAGGCTCATTTTTTATGTCCTCAAAAAAAACTGAATTTCACTACCCTGCTCATCATCACTCCACCGCGAAAAGTGCTGTTAAGAAGAAAAAATCTTATTTTCGTCCTCTCATTTTTTCTTTTGTTTTCTTATTCTCTCTTATTCTCCCATTCTCCGCTTCCCCTTCCGATTCTCTCTCTTATAAAATTGGTCAAATGCTTATGACCGGATTTTACCCGGGCAATAATTTTGAAGATACACTCTATTATGATATTGAACATCGCAATTTGGGTGGTGTGATTCTTATGGGCTACAATCTGGACAACCCGGATCAGATATGCAATCTAACTGCAAACCTGCAAACTTTAGCTGATATACCTTTATTTATTTCAACAGATCAAGAAGGTGGAATTGTAGCCCGGCTCGATGAAAATAATGGTTATTCCAGAACTAAAGATGCACTGACATTGGGACATTTAAATAATGAAACTACAACACGTGATCATTCGGCATTAATGGCCGGTTGGCTGGCTTCTGCAGGTATAAATACCAATCTTGCACCGGTTGCTGATGTTAATGTATATCCAAGTTCACCTGCCATTGGGCGTCTTGGGCGAAGTTTTTCTGCCGATCCATTTGTCGTGAGCAAACATATTTATTACTTCTATGATGAGATGAAAAATAAAGACATTATTACAAGTCTCAAACATTTTCCGGGACATGGTTCAGCTGTAGGTGATTCGCACGATGGATTTACAGATATTAGCAATACTTGGTCCGTACAAGAATTAATTCCTTTCACCAGCATGATCGATACGGGATACACGGGCATGATCATGACCGCTCATTTATATAATGCTAATATTGATAGCTCATATCCTGCTACATTATCAAAACCTACTCTAACAGGAATACTGCGCGACAGCTTGGGATTTGATGGTGTTATCGTCACAGATGATATGCGAATGGGCGCTATTAACAACAACTATAGTTTTATAGAATCAGTCACACAAGCCATAGATGCCGGTGTTGACATTCTTTTATATTGCGGAAATGAGAAATACGGAAAATCGGTCCTTAAGCAAATAATAAATGTCGTAAAAAGTGCTATTAACTCAGGTAAGATTAGTGAAAACAGAATAGATGAATCTTACAGGCGAATAATGAAATTAAAAAAAGAGATCAACACCGGAAATTCAGCTATCGATCCTCTTATAATTACAAATTATGAGTTGAAGGCCTATCCCAATCCATTTAATCCAAGAACGAGAATATCTCTGAATCTTAAGCAAGATCTTCATGAAAAAACTTTTATCAATTTCTATACCATTAACGGAAAACTTGTTCAATCTTACCCACTTTCTATCGCCGGAAGCGGCGAATATATTCTTTACTGGGACGCTAAAGATTTCAAGGGGAATATCCTTCCATCGGGGACATACTTATACAGTACAAAGATCAATGGTCGATTATTTAGTGGTAAAGTGAGTTTTATCAAGTAGTAAAAATTTAGAGCTAAGACCTAAGGCAATGATCCTTGATTCCAGATTCCTGATTCCAGATTCCTAATTCCTGATTCCTAATTCCTGATTCCTGATTTCTGGTTTCTGATTAAAAGAATTACAGCTATGATGCTTAAATATTTATTATAATTTTTCTACAAATATATCATCCTGGGGGGTCTAAATGAACCTGGGTTAAAACCGGGATCGGCTTATCCGCTCAATATTTCATTTATCTTGACCAGCTGACAGGTCTTGCTCATTATTTTTATTGCATAAAAATAAAATCCCCCCTAAGTTAAAACAACAGGAGGGATCACGAGCCCCAACAGCTCTTTTTGTTGGAATCTCTGATCCAAGACATTGTGGGAATAAATAATAAAGGAGATTGATATGATCATAGATATCATGTTGCCCCTAGGTATTGTGTTTATCATGTTCAGTTTGGGACTGGGCTTGACACTGGATGATTTTAGAAATGTAATTCAACAACCAAAAGCCTTAGTAATTGGCTTATTAAACCAAATGGTTTTTCTACCATTAGTAGCCTTTGTACTCATTAAATTATTTGATATTACCGGTGCACTCGCCGTTGGACTTATGATACTTTCTGCTTGTCCCGGTGGAGTTACCTCGAACATTATCACTAAATTTGCCAAAGGCGATGTAGCTTTGTCCATATCATACACAGCTGTCGTTTCGGTTGTAAGTGTATTAACCCTGCCTTTGATCGCAGCTTTTGCTTTGAAGCATTTTATGGGTTCTTTGGCACCGGACATGAACATTTTAAGCTTAGCACTTCAAATGTTTCTAATTACCGTAATCCCGGTAGGCATTGGTTTATGGATTCATACCAAAAAAGCATCTTTCAGCAAGAAATTTGAACCTATCGCAAGTAAAATTTCAACAGTTATCTTTGTAGCCATCGTTGTTGCAGCTCTTGCCAGTGAGTGGAGTACTTTTGTAGATAACGTTAAAATCCTAGGACCGGCTACTGTGGTTCTGATTATTGTGATGCTATTGATTGGATATTTTTCATCAAAAGCTTTTAAAATGAAAGAAGGTCAAGCTGTTTCTGTTGCTGTTGCCACCGGCATACAAAATGCAACCTTGGGTATAGCCCTTGGAAATATCATTTTACCCGCAACTGAAGGGATTTCGATTTTCAGTCTGCCTTCAGGTGTCTATGGTATTTTGATGTACTTAGTTGCCTTGCCCATAGTATTTTTATATGTGAGATTGTTTAGGAAGAAAGCTTAGGAGCTCTACTTCGCTCCTTTGGAGCTTCGAAGAGTAAGCTTAGAAGATAAAGTAAAAAGACCAAAAACAAGAGATCATTTTCTTGATTTTCTATTAATTCAACCAACTTATTGACTATATTTTAAAATATCGCTTGCGATATAATAATTTATTGCTTATAATTATATCGAGGACGATATAATCGCAAACGAAACAAAAAGGATGAAACATGAAAACATTATATACAGCTCACGTAACTGCCAGAGGTGGACGAAACGGTGAAGTCAAAAGTCATGATGGTGTTTTAAATCTTGAAACCCGCACGCCTAAAGAAATGGGTGGCGACGGAGGTTTCTTTACAAACCCAGAACAACTATTCGCAGCGGGATATTCTTCTTGCTTTGATGGTGCTTTAAATTTAGTTGCAAAACAAAGCAATGTTGAGCTTAAGGATACCAGTATTACGGCGCATGTCAGTTTTAATCTTGCCGGTGGCAGTGATTTTTCTCTCTCAGTTAAATTGGATGTTGAAATCCCGGGAATTGACGAAAAAACAGCTCTTGAACTCATTGACAAGGCTCATCACACCTGCCCCTATTCTAAGGCTATAGATGGCAATGTCCCTGTTGAAACAAATTTAATTAGGAACGCATAATGAAAACATCTTTCTACGAACTTTCAGCTCTTAGCTTACAAGGCAAGAATGTTGATATGAGCGAATTCAAAACCAAAACGGTCCTGATCGTTAATACGGCCAGCAAGTGTGGTTTTACACCTCAGTTCGAGGGATTGGAAAAAATGTATAAGGATTATAAAGACCGGGGACTTGTTGTCCTCGGTTTTCCTTCCAATCAATTTGCCAATCAAGAACCCGGCGATGAGAAAAGCATTGAAGAAGGCTGCGTGCTAAATTACGGTGTGAGCTTTCCCATGTTTTCAAAAGTAGATGTCAATGGCCCGGATACTCACCCGCTTTACCAATTCTTGAAAGCTGAATTAAAGGGTGATATTAAGTGGAATTTCACCAAATTTCTTGTCGATAGTGAAGGAAAAGCTATAAAACGCTTCTCCCCTATGACAAAACCGGCAAAAATTGAAAAATACTTATTGAAAAACAAAATGATATAAATAAGCCAATAGCTTAAGTTAATATCCATATCACGGGATCAACTATCTACAGGAGCTTTTGTGTCCTACAAACAACTGAAACTCGAAAATCAACTTTGCTTTCGTCTATACGCAGCATCGCATCTCATCACCCGCCAATACAAACCCTATCTGGATGAGCTGGGCATAACTTATCCACAATATCTTGTCTTTATGGTGCTTTGGGAGCATGAAAATCTGACAGTTAATGTCATTTCAAAAAAATTACTGTTAAATACCAATACAGTAACACCGCTCTTAAAGCGCATGGAAACTCAAGGATGGCTATATAGGGAAAGAAGTAAAGAAGACGAGCGAAAAGTCATTGTAAAGCTCAGCCAAAAGGGATCTCAGCTTAAAGAAAAAGCGGCAGATATTCCAATAAGTCTTGCAAAATATTATATTCCCGATGTATTATCCTTAGACGAATTTGAGCAATTGAAAAGCTTGCTGGACAGACTAATTCTTGATCTTAGTGAATAAATTATCTCTGTCTATTATTTAGTATCAAAAGTTACAGTTGATAAAAACATTTCAAAAAGTCTAGTATAAATCCCCAATAATATTGCCGGCAAACCCAGACTCATCGAACTATTAGTTGACATTATTATTTGATGATCTGTAAATATTTAGATAAATGACACAGGGACGAATAATTATCAGCCCCTGCATCATTCATACATGAAATAATTCATATCATTTATTGTTTATTTCAAGAACAACATCTTCCTCGTTTGAATAAATTCACCAGCTTCAAGGCGGTACAAATACACACCACTACTCAATGCATCTCCGGCATCATTTCGACCGTTCCAAATAAGCTGTTTATATCCGGGACCTTCTTCTGCATTAACAAGTGTGCGAACCAAGCGGCCATTAAGATCATAGATACTTAGATTAACTTTGCTTACCTCTGGCAAAGCATATGATATTGTTGTGCTTGGATTAAAAGGATTTGGATAATTGCTTTCGAGTATATAGACACTTGGAATCATCTCGTTTGCAATACCAACCACATTAATACCCATACGTACAATAATATTCTGAGCGTTTGTAATTGTAATTTCTGTTAGGGTTTCCATGTCACGAAACTCTGCTTCGCCTTCAAGAGCAATAGAGGCCTGCATACCTTCCGGCAAGGTGCCGAGCGACCAACTCAGTGTTATGGGCTCGGAACCAGCATTAAGTTTAATCTTCCACTCTTCGTATGAAACTTCTGTAGGTGTGCCACGAATATCGCGTACAAAGTGGTTTCCCAAAACGGTGGTCAGGTCCGGACGTGGCACATAAAGTTCCAGATATTCATCCGAAGGCGGTGTAGGAGGCGCAATAGCATCAAAAGCGGGATCAAATTCGGAGCTTGCCTCCGGTAAAATACCAATCCGCAGCATATCATTCCGCTGAGTGCCGCTTTCCGCTATAAAATCTATCAGAGCATTAGTACTGCTTTTCTTCTGCAAAAGTGCCGGAAGTGGAAGAGCTTTACGGTGAAGTGGAAATTGTACCCAAAGATCTTCAGTAAGTACACTAAGCCAGTATCCGCGACAAAACTCCATTGCTTCCGGAACATAATAACCATGCTCCGGAGCATCACATGCGTAGATGCTATTGATCCAAGCGGCCGTCAATGCCTCTCTATGAGTCTTTATCATTTCGCCTTTTTTAAAGAGCAGACTATCGACATCAACATCGATCAGCAATGGATTGCTGACCAGATTCCAGCCGCTTTCAAGTGCCAGATCGTAAGCCTCCGTCAAAGGTTCACCTTCGACATCTACCCTACCGGCACTCAGCAAGCCCAGCCAATAACCGGATGCTTCTTTCAGAACATCAGCAAAACGATAATGGCCGTTGAAATAATCATAGACCACATAATAATCCGTAAAATCATCAGAAAGATTGTTAGACATACTGTTGTCATCAGGCAAGATAGGTATTCCCAGGAGAGACCAACCGGCAGGTATATCGACTTCCAGGCGATCGCCCGCAATAGTAAATGGATGCTCGCTGGTAGCCATGAGTGTATCGCCACCGTTGCTGACAGCTATAAACCATAACTTTGCCTCACGAACCAACATCACATCCGGTAGCGTCCATGTATAATCATACTTCTTACCGAGTGTTGTGACTCCTTCGTAAATAGCATCATCTCTGGAAAGCAAAATTTCAACGCTTCTCAAATCAAATGAACCTGTAATACTCCACTCAAGAAGATGCTCTTCTCCTGCCTTTAAAATTCGTGGTCCGCTACAGCTTTCACCCAGAACCAGTACTGGTTCTGTGGTATCACCAACTGTAATGCTAAAAGTTCGTGTTTCACCGGCTTCACAATGATATGAGTATCTACCGGCATCGTGCAAGATTTGCTGTCTGCCATCATGCATATCCTCGAGCAAGACCGGTAATCCCACCGGAACACTGAAGTATTTAGCGTCTAGCAACACAGTACCGGTATCAGCGGAATAAACCTCAAAATTCCAGACATACACGGCTTGGCCTGAAAGTCGGAAATCAGCACAGAAATTATTACCCAAAGGATGCTCCCATTCAGGATGTGGAAAGTACAAAGCGACCTGTGTTTCAGGAGCCGCCGGTGCCTCAATCAAATCACGATCATCAAATGTATCCAGTGCATCCCTCGATACACCCAAATAATTCTCGGGATCGTGATGCTCCCCGCGTGATACACCAAGGCGTATTGCCCAATCAGGGGAAATTTCGGGCTCTGTGTTTTCTACCAGAGCCACGGCATCATATTCGTGATAGCCTGAAACGGCAGGACTGTTTATAGCCAGCCGTACAGCATCGACCTTAAATGCAGTTGCCTCAAACATTACCGGGAAAATCCGGGAAATGGGATTAAGGCGACCTGCATCGCCGCTCCATACATTATGCCAACTAGCATCATCAGCGTTGCGAACATAAACGCTATCAACCGCACCGGCGCCATAGGTCTCGTAGATCATCACACCTGAAGCATAAACAGGTGTTTCGAATCCCAATTCGATAAATTCACGTTGATCATCTGCTGTTTCCGGATTCCAGACTAATCCGTTCTTGTTATCATAATATGGATAAGCATCCGGTGGACCCAAGACTTGCTGTGCAGACCAGGCACCAGGAAACATGGTGCTATCATGAGCTTCGGAACTGAAAGCAATGACAGAATGGGCATAATGCAAATCTGAAGATACCGTATCCGGTAAGATAGACCAAACATCGTTTAACACCGTAAAATCACCAACCGTCATACATCGATTCGGTTCACCATCCCATTCGCCACCTTCCCATCCGGCATTGCTATAGAATTTATATTCATAACTTCCGGGCATAAGCCTCATACTAAGCGTCCATAAGCCACCACTAACGTACTGCATTTCATAACTTGGATAGCTTCCGGGCTCCGGCCAATACAGGCCCATGTGTTCTCCATGCATATTTCCGCTGATATAAACCTTATCCGAATATGGGTCAAATCCATCGATATTATTCATATCCAGATGGAAAACTACCCAATAATCTGATGGAAAATCCTGTGGAAGGTTTTGGCCTCCTACATCGCGTTGCCACTGCAGGTAAGGATAATGAAAACCTCCAATGCTCCAGTGAATATCAGTATTCCAAGCGGCGTAGATAGAATGATCTGTCAACATTTCATTACTGCTCTTTCCCTCACCGGCGGCAGAATGCCTGATGCGGCTACAATCCATGTCCCAGTAAGAATTTACAAGCGTATGTCCATAAGCATATCCGACCAATCCTCCCTTATTGCTATGGCCAAAAACTTCGCCAAGTGAATAAGAATTATTGATTTCGCCATGGAGCAACAAGCCAACCAATCCGCCACTATTGTAAGAACACTCAACATCTTTGGTAGCGTAGCAATTAATGATCTGTCCGCCCCGCTGCAAACCCACCAGTCCACCTGATGATATATATCCCGAGACCATATCTCCTGCAGCGTAAGATTCCCTAATAGTTCCTCCATTCCAACCAACAAGGCCGCCAGTATAATAGTTACCGCTCACGGTGCCAGTGGCACAACAGTTACTGACACTACCCATGTTAGTAGCCAACAGTCCCCCGGCAAGACCTTCTGAGCCCTCGGTATTGTTCAAAGTCACATGCGCCACTGAATAAGAAAAAATGATCATACCTTCATTCCAGGCACAGAGTCCTCCAATGCGGCCACCGGAGTGGTCTGTGGAGATCGTACCACTGCTACTGCAATACTCGATACTGCCGAAGTTCAACCCTACCAAGATACCACATCGGCTGCCGTGGTCATTGATCATAGCGTTTTCGACGCGCAGCGAAGTAATATTTCCATCGTTGGCACCAAACAGTCCTTTATAACCTTCCGCTGTAGAACTCATTGTCAGATTGTTGACGGCATGGTTGTTGCCATCGTAATGACCTTTAAATGTCATATTTTTATCGGGATAGGTACCGATCGGAACCCAGCCTTCGCCGTCGCTCCAGGGACTAAGACCCAGATCGATATCGGCGATCTGACGAAAATATACGCCTTCGGCCATATAATGCCGGACACTATCCAGATCCTGCGCCGTAGCGACAAGATAAGGATCTTCCATTGTTCCCGAGCCACCGGAGAGAATATCATCATTATCCGGCGGTAGCAATTGTCCCCATATATCGCTGACCTCCATCGTGCTAACAACATCGATCTGTCGATTGGGTTCACCGGCCCATTCGCCGCCGTCCCAGCCTGAGCCTACAAAATATTTATATTGATAATTACCGGCTTCCAGCTCCAAGGTTTTCCTGTAGATCAAGCCCTCACCAGTCATTTCCATTGTCTGCTGTTCGGGAAGTCCACCCGGAGTTGCCCAGCCACAAAAAGAGCCGGTGATCATGGGATTTTTACCCATACTCGGGTCAAATTCCGGATGCGTGCTCATATCGACCCAAAAGGTGACAGCAAAGGTCGATCCTTCCTCTCCGTGGATATAAAAATCAGAATACCCGCGCGCTGTAATATAATATCCCTCACTACGTGCATTTGCTATTCCTGTGATATTCATCAGGTCCGATGGGATTGTATCACCGATATATTCAACACCATAAAAACTTGCACGAAACAGGACGGTATCAACACCGTCAGTGATGGGATATACTCCACCGTTCTCAATGGTAGTCATACCATCAGCATCGATAAAGCGAACATTTTCCAGCTTGATCAGTTCGGATTCATACGCCTCAAAATTATTCTTAAATTCCGGTAAACTGATAGTTTGAACTGCTATGGGCGGCGCGTCTGTTGTCAAGGCATCACTACTGGGTACATATTGTAGCATATTTCCAAAGCTACTAAGACTGCCACTGATCCCGGTAATACCGTCGCCGGATATAAACGCCGTGCTAATATTGCCGGCATTGTCGTCAATCAAAATGGCTGCACTTTCATCCTGGATAAATTTTTGTCCGCGCCAGGCTTGGGCAAAAGTCACTTGCGCCTGTCCGCTGTATAAAGCAGGACTCCCTTCCGGAAGGGCACGAAGGTCGCTGAGGGAAAAGACCTCTGTCACTGCCGGTGGTTCTGTCACGCTAGGATGTTCTCCCAAATATAAAAAAGTATTGTTCGGATAGACCTCCCATTCAGAATTGTCTGCATCTGTGCCGGCCGAACTTGGCCAGTCCGTATTACCGCTCATAATCCCGGCTTTACGTACAAGGGTAAAATCTTTTGTCGTACCCCTACCCGCAACGCTCCAAGAATCTCCCGGATCATTTTCGGGATCACCGATAATGTCGATCAGTACCCAAGAAGCGCCATCTTCACTCAGAGCTTCCAGCCCCCGCGCGTCATTACCGTTAAAATGCACAGGACTTACTGCAGACCAAGGAATAATTTCATCTGCATCTTCGTATGCAAAAAGTGCTGGATTCGCCTCATCAGCAAGCATAACCCACACATCACCCGGCGCCAGCGTAGCACTGCCGGGAAAATAGTGATATTCATTCCAACCGCGGCCATTCTGTGCGATAGCGATCCTGAACAAATGCAAGGAAATAGTATCCGTTTCGCTGGCATTGTAAATTTCCAGAGCCTTGTTGCTGCCAGATCCTTCGATGTACTCAGAAAAGAATAGCTGTCCCCATAGCATTCCTGTAAGTACCATCCCTAAAATAGCAATAATCCATTTTTTCATTTTTATTCTCCTTTATCTTATTATTTTGCAAACTTATTTTTCTCATATTTCAAAATTTAATGCGCATAATAAAAAAAACCGAGCCACAAGGATTCCTGGCTAATTATTTTGGATCACAGGGGCTTTATAATTGACTGGTCTTAATCTCTATTCCCAGCAATTAACAATTTTCCACCTTAGTTCAAACGGTGTTATATCAGTAAGTGCTACACCAACCTGACTGAAAATCTGTTACTCTGTCTTTCTTTTCTCTATAATATGTTTGTTAAATAAATTTACAAAAAACTAATATTTAGTCAAGAATTTTTTTATTTATTATTAGAATCCTTTGCATAAGCTCCCATCTAAGCATTTGTGGATAAAATTCCCCTTTTCTTCTTTAAATATCTTGCTAATAATCCATTATAAGCGGCGATATTCGTATT
>CAZNFT010000029.1:0-23841 GCA_964572745.1 uncultured bacterium | reverse complement strand
TTGACCCAACCTTGACCCAACCTTGACCCAACCTTGACCCAAGGTTTGTTCAATAATTGAACAATAAATCATCCAAAGGGTTTCATAAATCAATATTTCGTCTCTAGCTTTGCTTCACTGCCAAAGGGTTTAAGCCAAACTTGTCAGATTTTCTTAAGCCGCTGCCTTTCCGAAGTCCAGACATTTCGGGACGAAGTTGAGGTGTCCACATAATATAAGGTTCCTGCTAACTTAATGGTTTGGGGCATCATGATGGAGAGTGAATGGTTTTTGATAATAGATCTATTTACACCATACTATCGCTTAAATGATGGATGCTAATCTGTCCCAAAACTATTTTCCACAGCAGTGGTTTTATTTTTTTAGAAGAAGAGTTTTAAAAATAATCTCCGCATCGAGAGCGAAAGAGAAATTGCTCATGTAATAATGAATAAAACGCTCATGTTCTTCAGGAGTAGGCAAAGCCGGTTTTTCGGAACGCATGATACTTGTCATACCCGGTTTGTAGAAGCGCTTACTTCCTTCGGGGATATTTTTCAAGTCGCCTACAATGGTCATATCACCAGGTATCAGTGAAAATAGCATAGGGTACCAATATAAAAAAGGCTCTCTGTTGTTGGACTTTTTGCGCCAGATAAATCCCTTGGGAATATCTTCGGAAAAGCTGATGTTTTTTGATCCTGAGATCCACTTAGATGGATAGGCAAGCCATCCCAGGAGCACTATGCCAAGAAATCCGATAATGAGATCGCTTAATCTTTTAGTAAAAGCTGAAATAGGTTTTAGGATTGAATATTCCATTGCAACAACTGAAATATCATCGAGACTTTCTATTGCCGCTTTACCAAAGATCATATTTTCTTTTTCGGGAATAATTTTTATGCTGATGGGAAAATGAGCCAGTTCGGCCATCATAGAAATAATTTCACCCAAAGAAAAAACATCTGAAGAAAATATTACATGGTCTATTTTTCGAGCTCTAACAAGAAGAGAAAGGTCTTTTGTTGAACCGATGGTTTTGGGATGACTCAGATCTTTATCTGCAAATCCAACAAAAAGATACCCCAACTCAGGATGCTGTCCGATAGTATTTGCAATTTTATGACCTTCTTGTCCGGCGCCAATGACAAGAGTTCTGCGTGCCGCCTCGGAATGCTCCTGGAAATGTTTTGTTCTTTTTCTGGATGCAATGATCCTCCAGAAAGGGATAAAAATAAGGATTAAAGCAAAGGAGAGTAAATAAACAATGCGTGATTGAGCGGAAGGGACAAAGAAGAAGGTTAAAAAACCATTTACAATAAAACCGGGAAAGAGACTGGCTCCGGCTCGAATAAAATCGTAATGTTTTGACCTCCTATAGGAACCACCAAGACCGAGAGATAGTAAATATATCGTTAAATAAACCCCAAGAACCGGCATAAAGTGTAAGATCTCAGCTTTTGTATTGCTGGTAAATCGCAGACACATTGAAATCATTAATGCAAGAGAAATTAATAATGCATCAAGAGCAGGTCGGCGGATAAAATTAAATGCTTTCCCCAAAAAACTTAAAGTTAAATGCGCCACAATACCCAAACGGAAAAAGATGGTCGTAATAAAAGAATAGAAAGAAGAAAAATGTTTGTTGAAAAAAATATCCATGGCCTTATAAAAAGCCAGCAGACTATCGAAGGGCGCTGATTTAGAGCTTTCTCCCTTATGATGGATGATGGTTGTCTTGGGCAGATAATAAACCAAGTAGCCTTTTAACTGTACGCGTCGGCAAAGATCCAGATCTTCGCCATACATAAAAAAGTCTTCATCAAAACCTTTAAGTTTGTGTATAAGATCAGCCCGACAAAACATAAAAGAGCCACTAACAGCATCAACAGCATAGGATTGATCTGGATCCCGGTAAGTAAGGTTGTATTTTCCAAAGCTTTTGTTTTTTGGGAATAATGAACTTAAGCCCAATAATTTTGGAAGAGCAACGCTGGGAGATGGGAAGGAACGACGACAGGCTAATTGCAAGGTACCATCTGAATTCAAGATCTTTGGACCGACAATTCCTATCTTCTCATTCTTGTCCATAAAATCAAGAAGAATCTCCAGAGTGTTTTCTTCGATAAGGGTATCAGGATTTAAAAAAAGAATATAGCGACCCTTAGAGCGTTTTACTGCCTGATTATTTGCTTTACCAAAACCAAGGTTTTCTTCATTGGCGATCAAATGAACGTCGGGGAAGAATTGTTGAACCATTTCCCCGCTGCCATCAATAGAATTATTATCGACAACAAATAATTCTACATTCAGATCTTTAGAAGCATTTTTAACAGAATTGATACAATGTTGTAAAAAACTCTTTACATTATAAGAAACAATGATAACCGATATATCAGGATTAGGCATCTTTAGGTTTTACAGTTTTGATTTTTCCGGTAATATTCAGGAAACGTAATTTCCAAACCCTGAATATCGCTTCGAAAATAATATTTTTCGACATTTTTGATTCACCGAGTAGTCTATCAATAAAAATAATTGAATGTTCATGACATGTAAAACCAGCTTTCCAAGCACGGAAATTCATTTCGATCTGGAAAGAATAGCCTCTTGATTTTACAGCATCCAGATCAATAGTTTCCAGAACACGTCGGTTCCAGCATTTAAAACCGGCAGTTCCATCTTTAATAGGTAAGCCAGTAATCAGTTGAGTATAAACATTGGCACCTTTGGAAAGGAAAAGACGACGCATGGGCCAGTTAACAACATTAATACCTTTTACATATCTTGAACCAACTATCCAGTCGTACTTATTTGCCAGTTCAAACATTGCAACCAGATCATCGGGATTATGGGAGAAATCAGCATCCATTTGAGCAATCTGATCATAGCCCTTTTCCAATCCGTATTTAAACCCTTTGATATAGGCAGTGCCTAAGCCAAGTTTTCCGGGTCGCTCGATAAGCTTTAGGTTAGGATTATCTTTTTGCAGTGATTTGATTATGTCGCCCGTGCCATCCGGAGAATTATCATCAACAAATAGAATATCCAGCTTATCAATTTTTTGAGCTTGGATTTTTTCAATAAGTTCATGAATGTTTGCTTTTTCATTGTAGGTTGGGATAATAACAAGTTTTTTCATGTTTTTTCTCTTATTAATCGTTAGTGTTTATACCAAAAGGATAGACCATTGTTCTAATGGTTTGTCCCATTCTTAATGTATTGATTGCTTCATTAATATGTTCCAGATTAAATCGTTTTGTTACCATGTGGTCCAAAGTGATCTTTCCATCATCCAGAAGCTGGATGATCTCCGGGATCTTTCTTCTTGGGGCGCCGGTTGCGCCAATTAAGGAGATCTCATTTTCAACGACTTTTGTGATTAAAAAAGGCAGGGCATTGTCAGTTATTCCACATAAAACTAAGCGGCCGCCTTTTTTTAATGAATTCATTGATTGTATGAGTGTTCTGGGTGCGCCTATAGTTTCAATAACAACATCTGGCTTGCCTCCCGCTATATCAATGACAGCTTCTTCGCAGACATCAGCTTTATTTGAGTTTAAAACATAGTCGGCACCTAATTTTTTTGCTACCTCGAGTTTCCAATCAAAAATATCCACTACTGTAACTTTTACATCTTTTAATTTTGCCATTTGCAAAATGCTTAAGCCAAAGCCACCGGCACCAAAGATCACAACATTTTCTCCGGCACGAATATTTATTCTATCGGAGACAACATGATATGCACCTAGTAAAACATTAGAGATCAGCGAACCGGCTTCATAGCTATATTCATAGGGAAGACGGTAAGGGTGAAAATCAGGAACAACAATATATTCTGCAAAGCCACCGTTAATATCAACACCCAATTGCTTTATATTTTCACAATGGGTTTCATTCCATGATTTACAAGCAAGGCAGGTATTGCAAGTAATAGATGCAGGAATAATAACGCGGTCGCCGGGCTTGAATTTTTTCACTGCCGAGCCTGTTTCTTCGATGATACCCGCTATTTCATGTCCCAAAATCATGGGAGGCTTCATTTTTGGAGCCATACCTTGATCTATAAAATGGATATCAGTATGGCAGATTGAACAGGTTTTAATTTTAACCTTAAGATCATGAACACCCACATTAGGCGTTGGGACATCCTCTATAGACAGAGGTTCATAAGAATGGTGAAAAACTGCAGCGCGCATGGTTACCTTTCATCTAGAATTCGTAAATATAGCTTTTTTTAGAGATATTACAAAGGCAAATCAGAAGCCTAATCAGAAGCGAGAATAGTCAGAATACAGAAGTCAGAAGCCAGAAATTGGAAGAAAGAATGCAGAAGTTGTGATTAGAGGGTTGAAGGTAGTTTTAAGTAAAGAGAGACCGGTGATCACTCGGTTGTTGAAAATGCTAGAGCAGTATCCAGTCTATAGGGATCTTAGGTCTTTGATATCGAGGCGATGGCTAAAAAAATTTAACGAAGGCTATTTTTAATACCGAGAGGCGATATCTAACTTTTGCCATCAGCTCCGCCACAGCTTTTTTGTTCGATTAGCTTATGGCAGATAAAAACAGCGTTTCAGTAGTTATTATTGAGATAGCATAATTTTCCTGACTATTATAAAAAACATGATAAACAAAGATTTTCAGTCTTACCTAATAAAACCTAAATTAAAAAGCTCCTGTGCAGGGAACAATGTCCTGAAAAGTCGTTAAATACCAAAAGGAGAAAAAATGAATTCCTATAGAACAAAAACAAGTAGATCATTAACGTTTATATTAATTCTAATTTCAATTTTTACATTACTCGAAGGAGAAACAATGTCTGAAAATAAATATAATCCTCTAAATGAAATGGAAAAGCGTGTAATACTGGAAAAAGGAACCGAAGCACCTTTTAGCGGAGATCTTTTAACTGAGAAACGCGAGGGTACTTTTGTCTGTCGTCAGTGCGGAGCAGAATTGTATCATTCTACAGATAAATTTGACTCGGGATGCGGTTGGCCAAGTTTTGATGATGAAATAGAAGCTGCTGTTTTGAGAGTTCCTGATGCCGATGGACGACGTACGGAGATTGTTTGCGCTAATTGTAAAGGTCATTTGGGGCATGTGTTTGTGGGCGAAAGATTTACTCCCAAGAATACTCGCCATTGCGTGAATTCAATTTCAATGGACTTTATTCCCGGTAAGTTGGACCTCGAAGAAAAAGCTGTTTTTGCCGGAGGTTGCTTTTGGGGTGTTGAATATTACATGCAAAAAGTGGAAGGTGTAAAAACAGTTGTTTCCGGCTATACGGGTGGTCGCAAAGAAAATCCCAGTTATCAGGATGTGATTTATAGAAATACCGGTCATTACGAAGCTGTAGAAGTCAGTTTTGATCCTTCAGTAGTTGATTACGAAACCATTGCCAGGAGATTTTTTGAAATCCATGATCCTACCCAGAAAAACGGTCAGGGACCGGATATTGGAAAGCAGTATCGTTCTGCGATATTTTATCAGGATGATGAACAAAAAGCCATTGCTGAGAAGCTAATCAATATTCTTGAGAAAAAAGGATATAAGGTCGCTACACGTTTGATAGAAGCAAAAGAATTTTATGAAGCAGAAGATTATCATCAGGATTACTATGAAAAGAAAGCGACACTGCCCTATTGTCATGGTTTTGTAAAAAGATTTTAAGAGCAGGACTAAAGCCTGACAATATTCCATTTAAGATTTTTTTAGATTATCTACTCGAGCATGAGCAAAGTTTGATTCAACACTGATCCCTTAATGTGTTATAGATAGATCTTATCAGAATAAAAAACCGTGTAATTACGGCTTTTAAAAGCAAGCAATTCTTATTACATTTCTCTGTAAAAATTAAGGAACTCTAATGAAGAATAAAGTTTTAGCCACATTGCTTATCATAATGATCTCAGTCTTTTCGTTTTTACATGCAGGTAATCCTGAAGTTCGTGTGAGGATTATGTATACAGAAAATGATATTTCCTTAAGTTCTTCTTCAAAAATTCAGATATTTGATCAAGATGAAAAAAGAATAAATCTTCGCGGTAACAATGAGCTCAGAATTGTTCTTGAGGATAATGAATTAAAGCTTCTTGATAGTAAAGATGAAGTTTTGATCAGTGGCAATTTTCTTGAGATAAAAAATACCGATAAGAAAAACCCCTTGGGTATAAAAGACGTTCCCTTTGGCATCGGTTGGTTCTGGGAAGGAAAAGAAGATCGAAAATATCACGGTAACTTAGAGTTTTATCCTAACGAAGATAAAAAGATCGATGTGATTTCTATTCTTGATATGGAAACATATTTGTTGGGTGTTGTTCCCTCGGAGATCGGCTCAAATGCTCCTTTGGAAGCCTTAAAAGCTCAGACACTCTGTGCGCGCTCCGAAGCGACGATTGGTCTGGAAACCGGCAAATATTCCGGAGCTCACCATATGCTCACAGCTGATATTTATTGTCAGGTTTATTCAGGTATTGGTAAAATAAGTGACGCTGTTCGTAAAGCTGTTTCCGCAACTGAGGGTGAAGTCCTGGTGGCTGAAGGTAAAACAATGGCAGCCTATTATGCATCGAATTGTGGCGGGCATTCTGAAGACATAGAAAATGTTTGGCCTGACCGCTCCGGACATGCAGAACATTGGAGTGGAAATCCCGACATGGATGGAAACTTGAAATTGGATCTGACCCAAGCAGAAGATATTCGTGAATGGGTAAATACAATACCGGACACATGGTGCACACCCAGTGAATTAACTCCCGAATGGAGTAAACAACATTATAGATGGCAACGCACTATTACACCGGAAGAGCTTAGCAAAGTAGTGGCTGAAAAAGTTAAAAATATTGGATTGATCTACGATATTATCCCAATCGAAAGAGGTGTTTCGGGACGAATTTATGATCTGCTTTTTATTGGGACAGAAGGTCATTGCCGTTTGGAAGGCGAATTGGATATCCGTATGCTTTGGGAGTCACCTCTCAAGAGTTCTTGCTTTGTTGTGGATAAAATTGGCCCCATCGAAAAACCTGTTTCTTTTATACTAAAGGGCGCTGGCTGGGGTCATGGTGTTGGAATGTGTCAGACAGGAGCAATTGCTCAGGCAAATAAAGGCCGAAGCTATGAGGAGATCTTGGCGCATTATTTTCGTGGAAGCAAGATCGAAAAAAGATATTGATATCCCGAATTTTCAAAAATATATCCAGGAAATCAGGATATTTTTTCCTGCCTGATTTTTTAATTAATAATTGAGTGTCAACGCAAAATCTTGATAATATACATTAATTGCTTTATCTTAGCTTCATGACTTTTCTATTTCCCACATTATTAATTTTAAGCCTTTTGGCAGCAGTGCCCTTCATTATTCATTTGTTTGGGGAGCGTAAATACCGTCCCATGACTTTTTCTTCCTTAAAGTTTTTAAAAGAAATAGAACGCGAGTCCATGCAGAAGTTTCATTTGCGTCAATATCTGATACTTTTGTTACGGGCCTTATGGATAATCTTTTTGGTACTTGTACTTGCTCAGCCCTTTTTCAAGAATGTCGGAGGCAGCCTGGATTCAGCCTTGATCGTTCTTGATAAAAGTTTAAGTACGCAAATAGATCCGGACTATAAAAAAATCACTGAGGAAATCAGTGAGCATTTTAAATCCTGGCGAATTTTGACTTATAATGAAAAGACTTCGACTGATAGTTTGTTAGCGTTAATTAAAGAATATTGTGCCGATACTCAAGGTGCTGATAATATTATTTTAGTCACCGATGCTCAAAAGAACCTACAAAATTCAGAGATACTCGACCGTATAAGGGATTTAAGGCAAAAGCTTCATGTGTTAGCTGTGATCAAGCAAAACCCTAATACAGCCCTGCTGGGGCTTGAGGAAAAACTCTACGATCAAAATGACGACGATCTAAGATATCTTCAGGTAGAATTATCGGGGAATCGGGATGAAGAAAAACTTTCAGCCGATATATATGTAAACTCAAAGCGAGTAGGTAGAGCTTATGCGGATGACAATGGTTTTGCGGACTACTACTTTTCGGCTGAAGAAAGAGGTGAGATCTTATGTGTAGCTCAGTGTCCTCAAGATGATTATCCCGAAGATAATCAACATTATTTGGTGATGCCGGATTCACGAAATATAAAACTTTTACTCGTTGATTACGCTCAGAGTGCATCTTATGCTTCAAGAGCTTTTAAAGCCATGCATAATATTCAGCTAACTGAGCTTACTCCAGAATTGCTGGCGACTCAAAACTTGCATGATCATGATCTTATCTGGTTGAATGATTTTTTTGATATGAGTAAAAGTTTGCAAAGATCGCTTTTAGACTATGCAAATGAGCAAACTCTGGTGCTTAGTGTGTCGCCTGAGATGAAAAATAATACTATTTGGGAAGAGCAATGCGGGGAGCTAAATCCCAGCAGAAAAACTCGAACTCATATATCTTTTAAAGATTTGACTATTTCCGATGAAGAGGAAAACTTTTCAGTCCGTCGATATTATAAAAGCGATATTGAAGCAGATAATATCATCTGGGAGTTTGATTCGGGTGAACCTTTATTATTCAAGAATACAGCCTATGTTCTTTTATCGCCCTTGCATTTTGAATGGAATGAAATGGGTCTATCGCCCTACTTTTTGCGTGCTTTGGATCGTTTTGTTCAGAGCAGTCTGGGAAAAACACAAAAAAGCTATGAGGTCGGTGATGTTATTTCTTTAGACGGCGGTATGACCAATATAACAACACCCCAAGGCGAACGAATTAATGCAAAAGATTATTTTTATCGTACAAATGAGCCAGGTTTTTATTATTTCAAGAATGATGACAAAGAGTGGACTTTGGCAGTGAATTTTCCAAAAGAAGAAAGCGAACAGGGATCCCTGGAAATTTCTGAAGATGAAAAATTACATATAGAAACACAGGATCTGGCATCCATAGAGGAGCAGATCAAAGGAAGAAAAGGGCAAACATTCTTTTTCGTATTAGCATTGTTGTGTGTTATGTTAGAGATGTTCCTGATACGAAAAGGAGAAAGTACAGAATAAATGGGACATATAATAAAAAAAGAACCTGAACACGCAATATTATGCGCTGTTTCTTTGCCCGGACAAGATGAACATACAGAAAGATCGGTTGAAGAACTTGGCCGATTAGCTGAGACCGCCGGTGCCATTGTTGTAGATAAATTGATCCAATCCAGAGAAAATATCCATCCAAAACATTATTTTGGGACAGGCAAGCTCAATATTCTAGGTGCACTTGCTCAGGAACATGATGTGGATGTCTTGATCTTTGACGACGAGCTCTCACCTTCTCAGCAAAGAAATTTAGAAATTGAATTTCCCGGATTTAAAATTGTGGATCGCTCAGCATTGATTCTTGATATTTTTACTCTGCATGCCAGAACGCGAGAAGCCAAAACCCAGGTCCAATTGGCAGAAGCAGAATATTTGTTGCCACGATTAGCTAAAAAATGGACTCACTTAGAGCGCCAGGCCGGTGGAATTGGCATGCGAGGCGGGCCGGGTGAAACGCAGATAGAGATAGACAGGCGTTTATTACGAGACAGGATCAAAAAGCTGAAAATTGATCTTGCAAAAATTTCCGTGCAATTAGATACAAAACGAAAATCACGATCAAGGCGTTTTAACGTTGCTTTGGTTGGTTATACCAATTCCGGCAAATCCACGTTGATGAATTATTTTGCCGGTTCGAGCGTTGAGGTAGAAGACCAATTGTTTAAAACTCTGGATACAACGGTTCGCCGCGTTCAAATGGATAAGTCTCACACAATATATCTTAGTGACACTGTTGGTTTTATTCAAAAATTACCGCATCAGCTGGTGGCATCATTTCGTTCTACCTTAAAGGAAGCAGAAAGTGCTGATCTCCTGCTTAAGCTTATTGATATTTCCGATCCAAATTTTAAAGAGCACATGGAGACCATTGATGGTGTTCTTAAAGAATTCAATATTCCCGAGAAAAAATTCATTACTGTTTTTAATAAAACGGATGCGGTGGAGAACATTGATGACATAAAATTTACAAAACGTGAGCATCCCGATTCATTCTGTATTTCGGCAAAACGCGGTATAGGCATAGAAAAACTCAGGGAAGCCATACTAAAGAGAATAGACGAAAGTTCTTTTGTGCACTATTTTTATGTTGATCCTGCAGAGGGGAAGCTTATAGCCGATCTGCATAAATTTGGTGAGGTACTTGAGAGTCAGTTTGTAGAAGATAAAATCAAATTCAAGGTTTTTTTAGAGGGTTCAGTTTATGATGCTCTGAAGAAAAGATACAAGTTATAATTTTTTAAAAAGCAACGAGGTAAAAATGGATTGGGTAGGTCTTTTTGGTACAGTTTCATCGGTTGTGATCGCTGTATCGCTTACAATGAAAAACATTCGCCGATTACGCTGGTGGAACCTGGTAGGTGCGATTGCATTTTCTGCTTATGGTTTAATGATAGATGCTATGCCGGTGTTTTTGGTCAATGGTTTTATAGCTTTGATCGATATTTATTATTTAGTAGAGATGGCCAGACGAAAAGATTACTTCAGCATGTTAGAAGTTAAAATTAAAACATCGGTCTTTACCCAACGTTTTATAGAGTTTTACAAAGATGATATTGCTAAATACTTTCCTAAATTTGCGTATGATGAAAACATTGAGTATAAAAGTTATTTTTGTTTAAGGAATTGCAGACCTGTAGGCTTGATATTATTCAGTACTTTATCAGAAAACGAATATTTGGTTGAGCTTGATTATACCATTCCTGAATATCGTGACAGAAAAACAGGAGAATATTTTTATCAAGAAGGCTTAAAGCGCATCGGACTAGATGACAATAAACAATTGGTGATCAAAGACCCCAACGAAGACCATATAAAATATCTTAACGCCATGGGATATAAGCGAAGTGGTGATGAAGGGGAGCTGATCTATACTTACAAGAGAAGTGAATAAATAGCCATTTATCTTCACAGAATAAAAATAAAGGACGGAATTTTAGGCCGTCCTTTTTTATTGCTGAATTTTTGACAGGAAAATATGATTTAAGAGGCTTTTGGGTCAATGATCTTGGAGTTAATAAAGTTTGGCTCAAACTCAGGAAAATAGTTTGGCTCAAACTCGAAGAAAAAGTTTGGCTCAAACTCAGAGAAACAGTTTGAGCCAAACTTTTAAAAAGGCATTGACTCAATTCTTTGAAGAATATTTATCTGAGCAAATTAATATTGGACATCCCATTCGATCATATCATGTCCGGGGCGAATGATCCAATCTTTTATTTTTCTAATATTTCCCATATTATCAATATCTAAGACCAACTTATACATATTCCAATTCATGACCACATCAACTATATCTCCATTTGTGATCACAATATCAGATATAGTTTCTTGTGGGGCTACGTTAAGGAAGGTTCCGTCGTCGCAATACCAGCAACCCTGAAAATTATGATATGAATAGGGTGTGTTTTCTGCCAAATATTTTACGGAATCTCTATTCCAGTCTTCAACTAACACTAAACTATCATTGTATTCTAATTCCCACCAGTTCCTATTGCGAATAGCCAATCTAAGACTTCGATAAGTACCGGGTGGTAATTCAGCCTCAAATTGAAATTCACTCAAGCGAGATTCGTTGGTATCCGAAAAAACAGATATCCATTCGAGTGTGTCAGGAGCACCTTCAATGATTCTTTCTGTAGATACTTCAAAGGATGCGAATCTCCAAAAAAGATCTTTAATCACAACTGTATCTAGTAAGGAAGATTTAAAAAGATCTTCATTTAGAGCAGAACGGAAAGTTAAAGTACCAGATTGAACTTCAGGCTTAAAGCAAGAAATAAACAATACAGATACAAGCAAAAATAATAATATTTTTGTACGCATGGCAAACCCTCTGTTTTATGTGTTTAAATTAACTCTATAACTTTAAAATAGCTAAATTATAATCATAACTCAACAATTATTATCCATTCGATACAAAACGTTTTTTTAATCTTTGAGGGTGCGATATTACTTAGTGCTTATTCTAGCCTCTGACTTTTGAACAAATTTTAGCGAAAGTTATTACATTCACATATTTACACTTATACTGTTTACCCGGCTCATTGCTTGTTGATCACTTTTTATTGATTATTTTCACTAAAAACGACAGCACCCCCTGACTCGGGCTATTAGAAAATTTGTGACAGTCATTACATTTTTTGACAAATATTTTTGTTTTCTTGCCGTTGTGGTTAGGAAAAGTTATATCCAAAATAATTAATTCAATCAAAAATATTTTCATTGCCCGCAATCTATTATTACTTACAGACTGACTGTTTCTTAATTTACTTGAAATTCTTATTGGGGAGCAAGGGGGAAAACGATAATCTCTAAATAATAAACTTATTCAACCCCGTCGGGGTTGTTTTTTTAGCAGGAATGGTTTTTCTACTGTTATTTGACCCCTATCGGGATCTTTGTTCACTAGCACTAAGGACTGTTTTTGTACGATATTGTTTGCTGATTTCACTGAGCTTGTTTTTTTTAGCGGGAATATTTTTTTGTGTTATTAGACGCCTGTCTGGCCTCAGGCTGTTGAGAAACAAGCATTTATAGGCAAAAATTGGTTTTTAAGGCCTAATGGTAATTTTAGGGGGCTATTTTGCCAAAAAAATAATCAGTTAAGATGGTTTTAAAGGGGCTTTAATTCCTTGATGAATTCTTAGTTTTATTTCCAAATTTGTGAAGGATCCTTCCAAAAAATTTGTGGTATTAGGAATTTTCAATTCAGGCTAATCATCAAAGGTAAAAAGATACGGTGCATTAGTTTTTAAACTTCGATGAGCACTAAGTACTTTTTTTGTACGATATTGATACCTGATCCCAAAGGGATCAAATAACAGTATAGCAGAAGCTTAATCAACGAAAAAAAACCCCCGACGGGGTCCAATAAGTTTTCTTTAGGATTTAGTTTTTACGTATTTATCGTTGTATTGTTGCGTTCATCTGCGTCCCAAATCTTCTGATTACTGGTTTCTGTTCGCGGGTCACTAATTATTATTTGTGATATTTCTCAATAATTTCCAAATACTTTGGCACAACAATGTCATCTATAATACCTTCCCAGGAACGGAAGACTGTCGTCTGTGCATTTAAGCCCGCCTTTTTTAAAGCTTCGGGATTTTTTATTATTTCCTGAATGCTTTTTGCAACACTTTCGGCTGATTCATCGCAAAGATAACCGTTTTGACCGTGAATAATCCCTTCCGAAGCATTGCTGCCTTTTACAATGAGAGAAGCTGTTCCGACTGCCGCAGCTTCACGGGTTACCACAGGAGCGTTATCGTAGACTGATGGAAAGAGAAAAAGATCAGCTCTGGCAAAGACACTTTTTAGCATATTACGATCAAGGATCTTGCCCAAAAATTTTATATCATTTTTTAAACCTAGTTTTCCTGATTGCTCAATAAAATCATCTTTAGATTTTCCCTCGCCTACAAATAGCATAGTAAATTTTATACCGGCTTTTTTTAGCAAGGCAAGTGCATCAATTATCATGGGGACATTTTTTTGTTTGATCATCTGGCCGACAAAGAGAAAAACAAGACCATCATCAGGGATATTGTATTTTACATTACTTTGTTGAACAAGTAAATCCAGATCCCGCGGTACTTCAAAATCTGCACCATTGGGCACAACATCCACATGACCCTTGTAACCATAAGAGATTAAAGTATCACGCGTGCTTTCATTTACAGCCCAAACAGCGTCGGCATAATTAAAAAAGTCTACAACCAAGTGGGTCATCAGCCAAGAAATGACATCGGAACGAGTCACTTCCTTAAAATCATCATAGAATTTAGAATGAAAAGTCGCGACAAGAGGAACACCTTTTTGTCTGGCATATTGCATGGCAATATTTCCTGAGGAAAAAGGACTTTGTGCATGAACAATATCCACATGCAAAGAATTGAGCTTTTTCCAGAGTTTAGGACTATGCCGACCAACACCCACGCGATAGGGTTTTCTCATAGCTAAGGGCAAAGAAGGGTAACGCAAAACGGGGAAGATCTCATCATCAATAAATCCCGGATATTCCGGTGTAACCACATAAGATCTGCCGTATTTCTTTTTTATCCAATATGCATAATTTCGCGTAACATTTGCCACGCCGTCCATAAGCGGCGGAAAGGATTCGTTGAATTGTATAACATCTAATTTCATTTAATATCTCCTTAAGAAATAATAGTCCTAGAAACACATAAAGTCAAGACATAGAATCAGGATTTAGTCTAACAAAAAATATTTTCCAGCTATATAATAGATTAAAAATTGTTTGACCAGACCACCCTGACTAGTTTGATAATCCTCCGATCTAAAATTGGGATACGCGCTTAAAATTATAAATTATTTTACGTGATGCAGATAAATCCGTCGCTGAATAAGTCGCGCCCAGTTCCCAGCCCTTGCTTCCAAGTTCCTTGAGTTTTTCTTCTACTTCATCCACCTTTACGCGTCCACCTGCAGTGCCCCAAGTATCAAACTCTATAAACTTATATTCCCATTTTGTCATGATGCCTCCTGAAACGATTGTGTTTTCTAATGAATATAAGAGTATTTGGGGCTAGATGGCAAAGGTTTTGATATTTGAGCAATTAAAACGCAAGGGCTTACACGTTTATACCTTATTCCATCTCTTTACAATACAGCATAATCCGGTCAAGCCGATAGTTCTTGATAAAAACATTTTTTCTTACAATCCATTGCCGTAAACCTTGTTTTAAGCTATATTAAATGATGTGTATTAATATTCCTTACATACGGGAGACAGAATGAAGGAACTTTCGAAAACTTATGATCCAAAACATGTTGAAGATACCTGGTATTCTCATTGGGAGAAAAGCGGTTATTTTCACTCCGAGCCCAATAAAGAAAAAGCACCATTTTGTGTGATGATCCCTCCTCCAAATGTGACCGGGATGTTACATATTGGTCATGTTTTAAATAATACACTTCAGGATATTCTTGTGCGTAAAGCTCGGATGGAAGGTTTTGAAACCATGTGGCTGCCGGGTACGGATCATGCCGGTATTTCTACTCAGGCCCGTGTTGAAAGATATATTCGTGAGACGGAAGGAAAAACCCGCCACGATTTCGGTCGTGAAGCTTTTGTTGAGCGTATCTGGGAATGGAAGGAAGAATACGGCGGTATGATCATTCGTCAATTGCGTAAGCTGGGCGTTTCTTGTGATTGGGAACGTGAACGCTTTACTTTTGATGAAGGTCTTTCTGAAGCTGTTCGTGAAGTGTTTGTTCGCTTATATGAAAAAGGTCTAATTTATAAGGGTAAGCGCATTATTAACTGGTGCCCTGCCTCGCATACGGCTTTGTCCGATGAAGAAGTGGTCTTCCAGGAAGAAAATGGCAATCTCTGGTATTTTAAATATCCTGTTAAAGGCGAAGAAGGGCGTTATCTCATCATAGCAACAACGCGTCCCGAAACCATGCTTGGAGATACGGCTGTAGCTGTAAATCCCGAAGATAAACGTTATACGGATCTTATTGGAAAAACAATTTTATTGCCTCTGACCGACAGAGAACTTCCCATCGTGGCTGATTCTTATGTCGATATGGAATTTGGCACAGGTGCTGTAAAAATAACACCTGCACACGATCCAAATGATTACGAGATAGGCTTGCGCCATAATCTTAACTTTATCAATATCATGAATGTCGATGCCAGTATGAACGACAATGTGCCGGAAAAATATCGCGGCATGGATCGTTATGAATGCCGTAAAACTATTGTAAAAGATCTGGATGAACTTGGATTACTGGAAAAGATCGAAGATCATTTGCATAAGGTCGGTTATAGCGAACGTGCCAATGTCCCAATTGAACCACGCTTATCTGAACAGTGGTTTGTAAAAATGGAGCCCCTGGCTAAGCCTGCGCTGGAAGCCGTGAATAGCGGTAAAATTACATTTAATCCCGAACGCTGGGTTAAAACTTATAATCACTGGTTGGAAAATATTCGCGACTGGTGTATTTCGCGCCAACTTTGGTGGGGACATAGAATTCCTGTTTTTACCTGCACTGATTGTGGCTGGGAATCTGCCGAGCGCAAGGATCCAACTGTGTGTCCTAAATGCGGTTGCAAGAACATTAAACAAGATGAAGATGTCCTAGATACATGGTTCTCATCATGGCTTTGGCCTTTTTCAACCTTGGGCTGGCCTGAAAATAATGAAGACCTGAAATATTATTATCCGACTCAAGATCTTGTGACAGCTCCCGATATCATTTTCTTTTGGGTAGCAAGAATGATCATGGCCGGTTATGAATTCATGGGCGAATTGCCTTTCAAGAATGTCTATTTTACCGGATTAATCCGTGATTTGCAGGGTCGCAAGATGAGTAAATCTTTGGGTAATTCACCCGATCCTCTTGATGTAATCGAGCAATACGGAGCCGATGCTTTACGCTATGGCATGATGCTCATCGCTCCCAAAGGTCATGATATTTTATTCGATACAGCTCAGATCGAGCTGGGTCGTAATTTTATGAATAAACTCTGGAATGCTTCTCGTTTTGTTCTAATGAATGTCGATGAGAATACGCAAATGGGTCAGCTTCCAAAGGATAGGGATCTTGAAACGGCCGATAAATGGATATTAGCTCAATTAAAGCGGACCATCGAATCTGTAGATAAAAATCTGGCTGAATATCGTTTTAATGACGCAGCTAAAGATATATACGATTTTACATGGAATTATTTCTGTGACTGGTATATTGAATTGATCAAATCCCGCCTATACTCCGATGATACCGAAAGAAAGAACACAGCCCTCCTAACAGCTGTTTTTGTCCTGCGAAATAT
Source organism: uncultured bacterium (assembly GCA_964572745.1). GTDB lineage: Bacteria > Fidelibacterota > Fidelibacteria > Fidelibacterales > Fidelibacteraceae > M50B103. The sequence goes on along the minus strand of CAZNFT010000029.1, from coordinate 6,980 downwards.
TGTTAAACTTCTTCATCCTTTTGCGCCTTTTATTACTGAAGAGATCTGGCAGTCAATTAAATCTGAGACTGAAAAAGATCTCATTGTTTCAGAATGGCCAAAAGCCGAGATACTAAGCAAAGCAGAAAAAGCTGTGAAAGAAATGAATTTGCTCATGGGTGTTATTACGGCTATCCGAACCATTCGTTCCGAAATGACCGTTCCTCCTTCAAAGAAAGCTGATGTGCTTATCGGTGGTGGAAGCGATTTAACACGAGATATTCTCAATGAGCAAAAAGACTATATCCACTCTTTAGCTAAGGTTGAAAACCTGACCATTGCAGCCGGCGTAGAAAAACCCGATCTTGCATCTTCGGCTGTCGTTGGCGATTTGGAGATCTTTGTTCCTTTGGCGGGTTTGATAGATATCGACAAAGAAAAAGAGAGATTAGAAAAAGAGATCGCTGGATTTGAAGGTCGTATCAGGGGAATTCAGGGGAAATTGAATAATCCTAATTTTGTAAGCCGGGCTCCCGAAAATGTAGTCGATCACGAGCGCAATAAATTGGCTAAATACGAAGAAACCCTGGCTTTATTAAAAGAGAATTATCAAAAACTGGCTAAATAGCCCGGAGAATAAATGACGAATACCAAACGCGAGATCATCATGAAAGGCTTTGATCCCATTGCCTTGCTTGGTGTAAATGATGAAAATTTAAAGATCTTACAAAAGCATTTTAATGCAACCATTGTAGCCAGAGGAGAGCATCTTATTATTGAAGGTGAGTTTGAGATCGTTGAACAAATACATTCAGTGTTAAGTGAGCTCATTCATCTTATTCCTATCAGAAAACTACTTGATAAAAAAGATGTGCAAACTGTGATCAATATGGAAACAGATCACAATGAAAAAGTGTATTCCGGCCCCGGTGATTCCATCATTTTATTTACGCATAAGGGTGTTATTAAGCCAAGAACCGAAGGCCAGGAAGCCTATTTCCGTGCCAGTCTTGAAAATGATATTACCTTTGCTATCGGTCCTGCCGGTACAGGAAAAACCTATCAGGCCGTTGCCTGTGCTGTTGCCGCTCTCAAGAACCGTGAGATCTCTCGCATCATATTAACCCGTCCTGCTGTTGAAGCCGGCGAACGTTTAGGTTTTTTGCCGGGTGATATGAAAGATAAGATCGATCCATATCTGGCACCACTTTACGATGCAATGCGTTCAATGATAGCGCCTGAAAAATTTAAAGCATATATAGAGCAGCATATTATTGAGATTGTGCCACTTGCTTACATGCGAGGAAGAACTTTAGATAACGCCTACCTCATTCTTGATGAAGCCCAAAATACCACAGACCTTCAGATGAAGATGTTTTTAACGCGTATTGGTGTGAATTCAAAAGCATTTATTACCGGTGATATTACGCAAATTGACCTGCCCTATAACCAACGCTCCGGATTATGCACAGCTATTGATATCCTCAAAGATATCGAAGGCATTGCAGTCTGCGAATTGAATGTGGTCGATGTGGTAAGGCATCCGCTGGTGAAGAAGATAATACAGGCCTATGCGCAGAAGCATAATCAGAAACCAGAAGACAGAAGTCAAAGACTCACCGAAGCCTCGGTGAAGGTATGCGGGAAGATAGAATAATATAGAAGTTAAGTTTTTGCTTATGTAGAGACGCGATTTATCGCGTCTAGTTTAGGTTGGATTTCTCGCTTTGCTTCTTGCGCTTATAAGAATCTATAAAAAACTTCCTGACAAAATCTATCCTGAGACGCGCCAAAGCACATCTCATATATTCAAGAGGCAAGCCTTCGATTTTTATTTGAAACCCACTTACTTCCGTCATGCTAAAAAAAAACTGCCGGTGGCTGTTTTGTTCAGTATCTAATTAATAGCAAATGAGATCCTGAAACAAGTTCAGGATGACGTTCACCCACTACTCTCATCCTGTCGATTTTTATTTGAATCATCAAGATAATTTCTTATAATTTGTTCTTGAAATAAACGTGAATTAACTACAAAGGAAACATCATGTTAGATAAAGTAAAAGTTCAAGAAGTTTTAGACAAAGTACGCCCATCATTACAAATGGATGGCGGCGACTGTGAATTAGTAAATGTACGTGAAGATAATGTTGTTGAAGTCCGTTTGACAGGCGCTTGCAAGGGTTGCCCCATGTCAACAATGACTCTCAAAGCAGGTATTGAACGCGTTCTTAAAAATGAAATTCCGGAAATTGTCGAAGTTATTAACGTAGGCTAATGTCAGACTTTTATAATAGTTTTGATACTCAAACTCTTGAGACACGGCACGATGACCATTATCGCACCGTGTTTCAAGTTGATCGCGACCGCATTCTTTATAGCGGCGCTTTTCGTCGTTTACAGAACAAAACTCAGGTTTTTAAATCCGGTGCCCACGATTTTTATCGCACCCGTCTCACCCATTCTTTAGAAGTCGCGCAAATCGGGCGATCGCTTGTTAATTTTATTAATAAAACCGTCTTTAACGAAGCGGCTGTTGATGTGGATTTGGTTGAAGGTATTTGTCTGGCCCACGATCTTGGGAATCCTCCCTATGGTCATCCCGGTGAAGCCATGCTTAACGACCTGATGAAGCAGGCCGGTGGTTTTGAAGGCAATGCACAAACTTTACAAATAATTACAGAGCAACTGCATGAAGATCTTGAAGGCGACCAGGGTATGAAACCTTCCCGCGCTTTTGTGGATGGTATTTTAAAGTATAAAATCTTGTGGTCGGACAGGAAAAAAGAGAGCAAATTTCTCTACGATGATCAGATCAAATATCTTGATTTTGTCAATGATGGCAAGAATCACCATCCCGAGCGAAGTCTGGAATGCCAGATCATGAACTGGGCTGACGATGTCGCTTATTCCTTGCATGATCTATCAGACGGATACTTGGCGGGCTTTGTTACACCCAAAGAAATTGAAAACTGGGCGAAAGAGCATGAATTAAGTCGGGATGAAGCAAAATATCTTGAAACTGTTATCAAGAAATTGGATCATCGCGAAGATTTCGATCGCTATTTGGCCTCCCGTACCGGGCGCTTTGTTGAAGGTGTGCGCCTTATCGAAAGAGATCATCCACTGGCAGTAAAAACCAATCGTTATAAATATGCCATTGAGATCCAGACTGAGGTTAAGGCTGAGAATAGCCTTTATAAACGTCTGGCGGTGGATCTAATATTTAGATCACCTCAACTTGAACAACTAGAATTCAAGGGGCGTTATATACTAAAACGACTTTTTGAAACCTTCCTACAAGGTGGACCCAATGATTTTACTCTAAACAAAAACATTCTCCCGAGTGCGCTCAGAGAAAAATTAAAACACATTGATGAACATGATTATGTCGCCGTCGCCCGAATGGTCTGTGATCATTTTTCAGAGCAGACCGATATTTCCTTGCCGAAGATTTATAAGAGGCTTTTTGATCCTGATTATGGGACGTTTTATGATATAGTGTGATTTATCCTTCGAAGCTCTTAGAGCGTAGTAGGACCTCACACACTTGTCCTCGAAACCCGATTGGTCGGGGTGAAGGAAAGTCTCAAAGTATACAAAGTAACACACTTGTGCGCTGTAGCACGCTATAGCTTCAGCGAAAGCGAGAGCGTAGGCCTAAAGAAGAAATATTTTAACCACAAAGATTCATAAGAGTAAGGCAAGAATATAAGATGACCAAAGACCATATCATATCGTATCAATTAAATATAAAGATTAAGCTTAAGTTAGGATTGAGAAATATATTTTTCATCTAAATAGGGTATTATTCCCATAAACAGGGTAATCAAGGTCGCATATTGCCCTGTTTTCCCATAATTAATATGTACCAATAAAAGACAATATGGTACAAGTTATTATAATATGTACCATCAGGCAGCATAATAATTTGTAAAAAATTGAGAAATTTCTTGCCAATATGTACCATAATCACTAAAATTAGTACAGGTTAATATGATATGAGACATCAGACACCACATTCACTTCCTATGTTGTTGCCGGATCGGGAGAAGATCGAAACGCTTCGGATTCTCCGGCAAGAAAGCAAATCCGCTGCTGCATTGGCGGAGCTGAAAGGTATTGCAGAAACAATCCCGAATCAAAGTATGCTGATAAATGCTGTTGTTCTTCAGGAAGCTAAAGACAGTTCTGAGATCGAAAATATCGTTACTACTCAGGATGAACTGTATAAGGCATTAAGTATCAACAGCGCAAAGATCGATCCAAGAACAAAAGAAGTAGTAAATTACCGACAGGCTCTCTTTTTGGGTTTCGATATCGTAAAACAGGATTTTCTTAAAGTAAATGATATCTTGAAAATTCAAGAAATGCTTGAAGCCAATCGCGCCGGACTAAGGGCGGTTCCGGGGACCGTATTGAAAAATGGAAAAACCGGTGAAACTGTTTACATCCCACCGCAAAGTAAAGAAGAGATCCTTGATTTAATGGATAATTATATTCATCATTTCAATACCAATGAATATGATATATCGTCATTGATCATGATGTCTGTTCTCCATGCTCAATTCGAAAGCATCCATCCCTTTTATGATGGGAACGGACGAACTGGACGTATTTTGAATCTACTGTATTTAATCCTGAATCGTCTGCTCAATGTCCCGATCTTATATCACAGTTCTTATATAATAGAAAATAAATCCGATTATTATAGAACCTTGAATAAGATCAATAAAACAGACAATTGGGAAGAGTTCATTATTTTCATGCTACGATCAATTGAAGAAACATCCAAACTGACGATAAAAAAAATAAAATTGATCAGAGATTTGCTAGACACACATATCGCAACAGTTCGGGAACAAGCCCCTCAGATATATAAAAAAGAATTGGTGGAGTTGATATTTGAGCAGCCTTATTGCAAGATCGAATTCATTGTTCGGGGATTAGACGTTGAAAGAAAAGCCGCTTCACGTTATTTGAAAAAACTTGAAGAGATTGGCTTGCTCACTTCCTTGAAGGTCGGTCGGGAAAATCTTTACATCAATCAAGCATTAATGGGTATCCTCACAACTTAACTTTTAACCACACGTCGAGGACTCAATAATGCTCACCATAGTTTCCGCAAACATGAGAGCGAAGGTGGGCCATCGCTGGAATAGTCTGTGATTACTTTGCTGAACAGACAGATATCTCATTACCTAAGATATACAAGAGGCTTTTTGATCCGGATTATGGGACTTTTTATGATATAGTGTAATAGCTCATACGTAGAATATAATACCTCTCACAAAGACGCTAAGTACCACGAAGTAGTACAAAGAAGATAAGATATAACCACAAAGGAAGAGAAAGAACACGGCAAAATTAGCCGCTAAGGTAGCGAAGTACACAAAGAATATTTATCCACAGATGATACAGATGGCTTGGTTGTGTTATTTGCGATAGTCCGTCATCCTGAACTTGATTCAGGATCTCATTCAAGCGAATTCCTTACTTCTTCAAGACCTCTCACACCTGTCCGCCATAGCTCGTAGAGCGAAGGCTGGAAAGATCTATTCATGAGAAAATCATATTGAAATGAAAAGATTTTTCAAATGTTAATAAATTCACCTTGATTAGATAGTTTTTGTTTGAACAATTCAAAGACCGCAAAGCGGTAAATTATATTGGCTTGTTAGGTTGATTTTTTAAGCAATATTCCATGTTTGTATTTATTGATGCTTACATTTTAGATTCTCATTTCAAAGCTTCTTTTATTATCCTCACCTCCTCAATACTATCCAAAGTTTCTAAAGCATTTCGAACAGGATGGCTGGGGTCGTACAAACGTTCAAACTCAGATTGTATAATTGCCAGTTTTTCTTCCGGGCTCATTTCATCTTTAATGGGTTTTAAATCTCCCAAGTGTTTTAGGATTTCTTTGTTGGCGGATTTGAGTTCTTCAGGGAAGTAGAGTTCGTAAATAATACTATTTACAATGCTTTTACCCGTTGTGTGAAACTAAATTAAAAAAGAGGTGTGCATTTTCCTGCTTTTTATTATATTATAAGTGTAACAAAAACATATAATTAGGAGCCATAATCATGCACGACCTCAAGACAAATTTCGATAAATTATTTCCCATTGTCAAAGCTTCTTTAAAGAATTTTATCAATTCTGAGGGAAATATCCCCAAAACTGGAAGAAAACCCAAGTTTTCAGACTTAAATGTTATCACATTAGCTATCGTTTCCGAAGCTCTTTCCATCAATAGCGAAAATCTTCTTTTTCATAAATTACGATTCGACTATTCCTCGCATTTTATTAATCTTATCGATCGCTCTCAATTTAATCGACGGCGTAAATACCTCATGGCTTACATTCAAAAATGCCAACAATATATGGCTCAACAATTGTGTCAGGGGGAGAACACTTTTTTGATTGATTCTATGCCTCTACCCATTTGTCGTTTTAGTCGGGCAAGGCATTTAAAAATATGCAAAAAAGATATATTCTCTGCTCCCGAATATGGTTTTTGTGCATCTCAAAATACCCATTATTTCGGATATAAATTACATGCTGTTTGTAGTTTTAACGGCATATTTACTGACTTTGAGCTCTCAAAAGCGAATATTCATGATATCCATTATCTTAATGATGTTAAATATAATTATCCTTATTGTATGATCATCGGTGACAAAGGGTATTTAAACGGTCAAAATCAGTTGGATTTTTTTAACGATAATAAGATTGATCTTCAAACTCCTATGCGTAAAAATCAAAAGAATTACATGGCACAACCGAAAGTTTTTAGAAAAGTCAGGAAGCGTATTGAAACGCTTTTTTCGCAATTACATGATCAATTCCTGATTTGCCAAAATTTTACTAAATCTTTTGCTGGCTTATCTGTTAGGATATTATGCAAAATTACCGCTTTAACTATCTTGCAATTCATTAATAAAATCAATAATAAACCTCTAAATCATATTAAACATGCACTTGCTTAGTTTCACACAACGGGT
>CAZNFT010000028.1:0-25179 GCA_964572745.1 uncultured bacterium | reverse complement strand
TAATAAACCTCTAAATCATATTAAACATGCACTTGCTTAGTTTCACACAACGGGTGATCTTTGTTTACTTAGCGGTTTATTACCGTGAGCTTGTGAATCTTTGTGGTTAAATCTTCTCTTTTTTACGCCTTCGCTCTGCGAGCTATGGCGCAAAAGTGTGAGAGATCTTATATTCTTTTTTTCCTTTTTCCATGCTTACTCTGCAAGCTATTATTTCCTTGACTTTCATAACTCTTTTTTGGAAATTTGTTAAATGAAAAACATTAATTGGTACTATCCGGTATCTCTTTCAGAGACCTCTTCTCTGTTAGAGAAAGAAAGCGTTGTCATTCATGGCGGCGGAACGAATCTTAGCGGTCGCGACCTCTCAAGTGTTGAGGGAATTATTTGCCTTAAACATTTGGGTCTGGATTCTGTGAAGCTAAACGATGAAACAATCGAAATTGGCGCAACAAGCACCTATGCCGATGTTGTAAAGGCTTTGCCTCCTGAACATATTCTGGTGAAGTGTTTAAAAAATGCTGCCAATACACCTTGCAGAAATAAGATCACTTTGGGCGGAAGCATTGCTTTTGTGCCTACATGGTCGGATCTTATTGCTGCTTTGCTGGCTCTCGATGCCAAGCTCATTCTTGCAGGAAAAAATCAAGGCGAACTAAGTCTTGAGGATTATCTTGCCAAGAAGGACTTGTATAAAAAAAATCTCATTACTGCTGTGAAATTTAAAAACATTCCTCACAGATCTGCACATTATCGTGATGCAAAAACAGTAAATGATATGGCTTTGTTTTCTGTGACGGTTTTACTGGAACTTGATGCCGATGTGATCACCTCTGCCAAGGCTTATATCGTCGGCACAAAGGAACTTATTACGCGATTGCCGGAAGTTGAAGCTTATTTGCAAGGCAAAGCTAAAGCGGATATCGATGAAAAGGTCATAGAAGATCTGGTAAACGTTGAGATTATTGGTAGCCGCATTACCGATCCCGATTACATGAGCTTGAAAGCTAAAATTCAAACCGCGCGGACGATTATTAGCGCATTGGAGGGCGACTAATGGAAGCGCGTCTTAATGTAAATGGAAAAGCTGTAAAAGTGGAATTTGCGCCCGAAGAACTTCTTCTTGATACCCTTCGTAATCACGGTTTTACTGAAGTTAAAAGTGGATGTAAAGAAGGTGAATGTGGCGCTTGTATCGTTCTTTTAAACGGCAAGCCCATTAATTCTTGCCTTACATTTACGGCAGCAGTTCTGGAAGAAGATAAATTGCTGACGGTTAAGGGCATTGGAAATCTTCATGAGCCGCATGTAATTCAGCAGGCTTTTGTGGATAGCGGTGCCGTGCAGTGTGGTTTTTGTACACCCGGCATTGTTCTTGCATCTTATGCGCTCTTAAAAAATAATCCTAGGCCCAGTGACGAAGAAGTCAAGAAGGCTATGGACGGTAATTTATGTCGCTGTACCGGCTATGTGAAAATCGTAGAGGCAGTTAAGTTGGCGGCAGAAAGACTTCAAAAAAAGTAAGATATTATGAAAAAATATACAACAGTTGGAAAACCTGAAAAGAAAGTTGATTCTTTATCACTGGCCACCGGTAGCTCAAAGTTTGTCGATGATTTCGAACTCATCGATGCGCTTCATTGCAAGCTGGTTTATTCGCCTTATGCTTACGCGGAAATTATAGATATCGATGATTCTAAAGTGCGTGCGCTTGACGGTGTGGTGGATGTGCTTCATTACAAGAATGTCAAACAGATCCTGCATACATCGGCAGGACAAGGATTTCCTGAACCATCGCCCTACGATTGTCTGATCTTTGATTCAATCATGCGTTTTGTGGGCGACAGAGTGGCTATGGTCATTGCCGATAGCGAAAAGATCGCAGAGCAGGCAGCCAAATTATTAAATGTAAAATATAAAATTATGGAGCCGCTTTTTGATCCCGAAAAAGCCATGGATCCCGAGTCTCCCAAATTACACGATGCCTCGCATGCTTATCCTATTGGCGCAAAATATGATGCCGATAGAAACCTGGCTGCCGAAGTTGAGATCAGCTTTGGCGATATGAAAAAAGGCGAGGAAGCAGCTGATTTTATTATCGATGAAACCTATCATGCTCATTATGGGCAGCACTGCGCCATTGAACCCCATTCGGTTAAAACTATGTTTGATGAAATGGGCCGTTTGGTCATTATTTCATCGACTCAGGTCCCTTTCCATGTGCGCCGTATTGTAGCTCAGGCCTGCGATTATCCTCTTAAAAAGATCCGGGTTATCAAGCCTCGTATCGGTGGAGGATTTGGCTCTAAGCAAGAAGTGTTCTTAGAACCTTTAGCTGCTTTAGCAAGCATTCGACACAAACGCCCTGCCCGACTTATTATTTCTCGTGCAGAAGTTTTCCAGTGCTCTCGTACACGCCATCCTATTCGTGTTCGCTTAAGAACCGGTGTAAAAAATGACGGTGAGATCACTTCTTTAGAAATGGACTCTCTCTTGAACTCCGGTGCTTACGGTTCACATGCTTTGACTGTATTATCGAACTGCGGATCAAAAGTATTACCGCTTTTTAATAAGATAGAGAACATGCGTTTCCTGGGTCGCTCTGTTTATACCAATCTTCCCGTTGGAGGCGCCTATCGTGGTTATGGAGCCACACAGGGCTATATGGCGCTCAATCAGCATTTCGATATCATTACAAGAAGGCTTGACCTCGATCTTCCTGAGTATATCAAGAAATGGCATATACAAGAAGGTGAAACCTCGGGCGTATTTGAAGCTCTTGGCGAAGGAAAAGATGGTGTTCCACAAATCGTTAATTCTTGTAAACTTGATGAATGTATAGATATTTGTATTAAAGAAATTGACTGGTATAACAAGCGTGATAAAAAGATCAAGAATGGTGACAAGGTTCGCGGAGTTGGACTTGCAGTTTCTATGCAGGGCTCGGCTATTCCTTTGGTCGATATGGCCGCTGCTTATATGAAAATGAATGAAGATGGTTCTTTTAACATGAATATCGGTGCTACGGATATCGGCACGGGATCTGATACCATTCTGGCACAGATCGCTGCTGAAGTTTTAGGCATTCCTTTGGATAAGATCATTGTTTATTCGTCTGATACAGATAGGACTCCCTTCGATGTGGGTGCTTATGCGTCGTCCACAACCTATTTATCCGGGCGTGCTGTTCAGAAATGTGCCAATAAAATTAAAAAGCAGATCCTTGGAGTCGCAGCTGAGATGATGAACGCTGAGCTTGATGATCTTTATGTAGAAGAATCTGAAGTTTTTGATAAAAAACAAAAGACTTCCAAAACATATAGTGAGATTTGCTGTTATTCCTTATATGACAAAAATCAATTTCAGATCCAGGCAGAAGCTTCGGAAGTTGTTGAACAGTCACCTCCACCTTTCATGTGCCAGACCGCAGAAGTAGAAGTCGATACCAAAACCGGCGATGTAAAATTACTGGAATTTGTTTCGGCGGTGGATTGTGGACAAGCAATAAATCCGCAATTGGCAGAAGGTCAGGTCGAAGGTGCGACAGTGAACGGTATTGCCTATGCTATGACCGAAGAATATATTTTCTCGGACAAAGGTAATTTGCTGAATAAGGGATTTAAATCTTACAAGATCCCCACAGCGGCAGATATTCCCCCCATGAAAAGTTATGTTGTGGAATCTCACGAAGAATCCGGTCCCTTTGGTGCTAAATCCGTCTCCGAGATCGGTATCAATGGTCCTATGCCTGCGATTGCCAATGCAATTTACGATGCTATTGGCGTAAGAATGTATGCAGCGCCTTTTACACCGGAAAAAGTCTATAGGGCAATGCAAAAACAATTGAAAACATGATAATAAAAAATAGTGAAATCGCATTGCCCCAGTGCAATGAACTAATTTCCCTTGATATAGAAATAGATCAGGGGAAACTTGTTTCTATAGGTGAAAACCTGGAAGGCCCTGATGTATTTGATGCAAAAGGACTGCAGGTTTTCCCCGGAGCTATCGATCCACATGTTCATTTTAATGAGCCGGGTTTTTGCGAAAGAGAAGATTTTTATCACGGGTCGGCTTGCGCCGCTTCGGGGGGTGTTACGACGATCATTGATATGCCCTGTACGTCAATTCCGCCAGTGACAAATTTAGAGAATTTGAAACACAAGTTGAATATAGTCTCCAAACGAGCTGTCATTGATTTTGGCTTTTTTGGCGGTGTTTCCAGACAAGTGATGGAAGCCGATCATCGCCAAAATATGGCTGAACTGGCTGAATTTGTCATGGGTTTTAAAACTTATTTTATTTCCGGGATGGAAAGCTTTGGCGCTCTTGATCTGAGCCAAATACAAGCGGTTCTCAGCGAAGCAAAAGAATTGAATCGTCCTGTTTTGTTACATGCAGAAGATCCCGGCATTATCAATGAATTGACGAAAATTGAAAAAGCTAAAGGAAATGCTTGGGAGAATTTTTATCGCTCCCGACCTGAGCAAGTGGAAATTTTTGCTATTAAAAAGGCCATTACCGTCGCCCGAGCTACCGGCGCGCAACTTCATATCGTTCATGTGGGTACAGGTGATGCAGCTCTGTTATTAAAAAATGAAAAAAATCTTAGCGGTGAAACTGCTCCACATTATCTGGAATTTTCCTGTGAAGATCTTGAGAAAATTGGCGGTCCTTTGAAAACTGTCCCCGTGGTCAAAACCAAAGGGAATGCAGAGGTTTTATGGGAAAGTCTGATAAATGGAACTCTGGACTTTATTGCTTCCGATCATGCGCCGGCAGCAGTTGAACAAAAAAATACCGGATCTGTCTGGACAGATTATTCGGGTATTCCCGGAAGTGGTACGATTTTTCCTTTTGTGTATTCCGAGGGATTGATAAAACGCAAGATGGCCTTATCACGTTTTTTGCAGGTGACCGCTGAAAACGCTGCCAAGCGCTATGGTTTTTGGGATAGAAAAGGATCTATAGAAGTTGGCAAAGATGCCGATTTGATCTTTGTGGATCCTAAACAGAGCTGGCAGGTGAAGGGCGCAGATTTTTTATCTAAGGGAAAAATCACGCCATTTGAAGACAAGGTATTTATCGGAAGAGTGGTAAAAACTATGTTGCGCGGAAAATTTATATATGATAGCAACAATGGAATTATAACTGAGCCGGGTTATGGGCAGTTTATAAAACCCAAAAAGGGCGGAGAATAATATGTCGGATCATTATGTTTTAACACAGGCCATTGTCAGTGATGGCCACTCATATCTTAAAGAAAATTGTGATATTGAGATCAAAGGAAACAAGATCCTCAGAATCGCTGAATCTCTTGAAGTTGATAAAGATGTCAAGAAGATCGACCTTGGTGGTCGCTTGGTTTTGCCGGGATTTTTAAATCCTCATCATCACCTTTATTCTGCTCTTGCAACGGGCTTAGCACCTCTTGGGAATGCAAGGGACTTTCAGGAAGTCCTAGATTATCTCTGGTGGCCACTTGATAAAAGTCTGGATGCGGACTCGATATATTATTCTGCAATGAATGGATTGATGCAATCTATCCGCTATGGCGTGACCACTATTATTGATCATCATGCTTCCATGAATTATGTCAAAGGAAGCTTAAATATCATGAAAAAAGCTTTCGAAGAACTCGGAGTAAAGGGCGTGCTCTGCTATGAAATCTCCGACAGAATGGGCGAGGAATCTTTGCAAGAACAGATAGAAGAGAATATAAATTTTTGGGAAGAAAATAAAGACAATAAGACGATCAAGGGATTACTCGGAATGCATGCTAACTTTACTTTAAGCGAATCAAGTATGAAAAGTATAGCTGAACAAAAATCTGAGGATTTGCACATCCATATTCACTGTGGTGAAGATAAAGCTGATTTTAATTTTTGTAAAGACCTTGGATATGCCGGTCCGGTTGATAGATTGAATGAATTTGGATTGCTTTCCAAAGATTCACTATTGGCACACTGCATTCATCTTTCAGATAAAGATCACGCACTTTTAAAAACTATAAAACCTTGTATTATTTCCAACCCCGAATCCAATGCCAATAATAATGTGGGTAAAATGGACATGGAAAAAATCTCCGATTATGTTCTTGGAACAGATGGTATGACGGGTAATGTTTTGGGTACCATGCGCTCACATTTCTTGTTAAGGAATGCAAATATTCCCAATGGCGATAAAATTTTATTCAAGAACACTGCTGAGATGATCAAGAGTTATTTTACCAATAGCGGAGAGTTAAAAGAGGGTAACACTGCTGACTTGGCAATTACAAATTATCGTCCTGTAACACCATTATCACTTGGTAATTTGTTTTATCATCTTATCTTTGGAGTACAAGGAAAAGAAATGTACATGACTATTTCTGAAGGCAAGATCATTTTTGCCGACAATGAAATAAAGTCTATGGATGAAATAAAAGTAAATAAAGAAATTCGAAAAGCCGTAAAAAAATTACATGAGATCTATTATGCGTGATGAACTATATCCTTACCCTATGAAACCTTTATTGAAAGAAGTCCTCGCTTCTTTAGAAAAGGGAAATATTTTTGGTGTTTATAAAAGTCTCTTTTTTAAACCCTCAGAAAACGATGTTTTTAAAACGAGTATTTTTGGCCAAAAGCTGGAAACTCCTCTTGGCATGGCTGCCGGCCCTCACACCCAGATGGCACAAAATATTATAGCGGGATGGCTCTGTGGTGCTCGTTATATCGAGCTTAAAACCATTCAGACCCTGGATGAAATTGAGGTATCAAAACCTTGTATCGATATCAGTGACGAAGGTTACAACTGCGAATGGTCGCAGGAGCTAAAGATCAAACAGTCTTATGAAGAGTATCTAAAGGCTTGGATCATCATTCATATTTTGCGCCACGAATTAGCTTATCCGGAGGAACTTGCGACGGTTTTCAATATGAGTGTCGGCTATGATCTCAAAGGGATCCTCGAGGATAATGTACAGTGGTTCTTTAAAAAAATGAAGGATTGTTCTGAAGAGAAAAAAGTCATGATCGATAAAATTCGTGAATTTTATCCTGAGATTGACAAAATTGATATTCCTGATAGCATTTCGAATAATATCACTTTATCGACCATGCACGGATGTCCTTCCGACGAGATTGAAAAGATCGGTCATTATTTATTGACTGAGAAAAAACTTCACACATTTATTAAATTAAATCCCACATTATTGGGCAAAGAAGATATTCAAGATATCCTTAATAAAACCATGGGCTACAACACGCATGTTCCTGATGTCGCTTTTGAACACGATATTCATTTTGATGCAGCTTGCGATTTGGTAAAATCATTAGAGAAAACAGCTAAAGAGGAAAATCTCTTTTTTGGTATTAAACTCACCAATACCCTCGAAGCTGTAAATCACAAAGATATTTTTTCCGAAGAATCCATGTACATGAGCGGTAAGGCCTTGCACCCTATCAGTATCAATGTTGCTGCAAAATTGCGTAAGGTTTTCCCTGAATTAGCCATCTCTTTTTGTGGTGGTGTTACAGCTTATAACGTTCAAAATGTTTTATCTTGTGGAATGAGTCCTGTGACCGTTTGCTCCGATCTTTTGCTGCCGGGTGGCTATACACGTCTTTTACAGTATCTGGAAAATATTGAATCTCCTTCAGCGAGTGATGGAAATGCTTTCTTGGCTAAATACGCTGACGAGGTCAAAAAAGATCTGCAATATGAGCATCAGTTCAAGAATATAAAAACTGACAGAGAATTAAATGCCTACGACTGTATTTATGCACCCTGTGTTCACACATGTCCAACGCATCAAAATATTCCCGCTTATCTCGATTTTGCTCATAGCAATTCACGATTTAAAGCACTGAAAACTATTCTTGAAACCAATCCTTTTCCCATGAGCACGGGGATGATCTGTGACCATTCTTGCCAGGATAATTGTACACGCATTAACTATGATAATGCAATTCGAATCAGAGATATTAAGCGCTTTATTGCGGAGAACAGCGGACAGCTCAAGATCCTGGATACAGGGAACAAGAATGCCACAAAAGTTGGTATTATTGGTGCCGGACCTTCGGGCCTTTCTTGCGCATATTATCTTCAGCTTGCCGGTTGCGATGTTGAGGTTTATGAGTCGAAATCTCGTATTGGCGGTATGTTGGTAAATGCTATTCCTGAATTCAGACTTTCGAAGGAAGCTCTGGATGCTGATATCAAGAATATCCTCGACGCAGGAGTAAAGGTCCATTTGAATAGCAAAGTCGATAAAAATTCTTTTGCCGAACTCCGTAAAAATTCGGATTACATCTATATTGCTGCAGGCGCTCAGAAGTCGTCGGAAGCCAATATTCCCGGAAGTGATAATATTTCCGGCGTATGGGATGCTCTCTCCTTTTTAGCTACTGTTCGCGAAGGCAAGACTCCTGAGATTGGTAAAAATATTCTCATTCTTGGCGGTGGAAATACGGCCATGGATGTATCGCGAACGGTCAAACGATTAGCCGGTCCCGATAGCGAAGTTTATATTGTCTATCGTCGCACCAAACACGAAATGCCTGCGGACATTGATGAAGTGGAAGCTGCATTGGAAGAAGGTGTAAAACTGATAGAGCTGGCCTCGCCGGCTAAGGCATTGAGCAAGGATGGGAAACTCACCGGACTTGAATGTCATCTTATGAAATTAGACAAAAGCGAAAAAGCAGCTCGTCCAAGACCTGTGATCATTCCGGGTAAAGAATTTGTGATCGAAGCTGACGCTATGATCCCTGCTTTTGGTCAGGATCTGGATATTGATTTTATCAAAGAAGATCTGCTTAAAGCAAAATCTAATCTTGAAACAGGACTTGAAAAAGTATTCATTGGCGGCGATGCTTATCGCGGTGCTTCATTCTTGATCAAGGCGGTTGCGGATGGAAAAGATGTCGCTTTAGAGATCATTTCACGTATTTCGGGTGTTAAAGCTGTTCATAAAGATATAGAAAGAGCAAAGATATCTCGCGAAGAACATCAGCAGAAATTATCCAGAATTATTCACGGAGTTGAGCCCAAGAGAATTGACATCAAGGAAAGAGGACTTCTCAATTTGGTCGATGTGCCCATGACGGAAGAAGAGGTCAAAGCAGAAGCTGCTCGTTGTTTAAACTGCGATGAGATCTGCGATATCTGTATTACGGTTTGTCCTAATCGTGCAAATCTTGGCTACGAGTTAAAACCTTTCAGCAAGAAATTGCAAAAACTTAAAGTTGAAAATGGTGAATATAAGTTACTGGCTGATAAAGATTTTGTCATTGAACAAGCTTATCAGATTCTAAATATTGCAGACTATTGTAACGAATGCGGTAACTGTACTACCTTCTGTCCCAGCGCCGGCCGTCCTTTTATGGATAAACCAAAAGTCGCTTTATGCTGGGAGAGTTTCGATTCTTTAGAAAAAGGCTTTTTGAATAAAGGCAATCACATACTATACAAAGAGGACGGGGTACTTTATAAATTGCTTATTAAAGATAAGAAAATGCAGTTTTCTACAGATAATTTTTCAATTGAATTAGATCAAGGCTTTGTGGTTAAACATGTAGAATTAAAGAATAAATGGGTTGGTGACATATCTTTACATCGCGCTGTGGACATGCGGGTGATCAAAGATGCCCTTGAATTGTCACAATAAGATAGATGCAGAGGTAAAAAATGGAAAAAATTAAACAGATTAGAGCGATGGCTAAAAAGTATCGTCAGTACACGGCGGAATGTTTATCAGAGATGGTAAAGATCCCTTCGCTAAGTGCTGAGGAAGAAAAAGTTGTCCTTAAAATAAAAGAGCAATTAGAAGCAGCCGGTGTAAAAGATGTGAGAATAGACGGATTGGGCAACCTAATCGCAAAAGTCGGCAATGGTCCTAAAATATTGGCTTTTGACGCACATATCGACACCGTTGATACCGGTGATATCGACCAATGGGATTTCCCGCCATTTTCCGGTTTGATCAAAGATGATATTGTTCATGGTCGAGGTACCGTAGATCAGGAAGGTGGCGCAGCTTCTATGGTGGCCGCTGCTCGTATTTTGACTGAAATGAATTACGATGGCGACCACAGCGTTTATTTCACATTCACTGTGATGGAAGAAGATTGTGATGGTTTATGCTGGCTTTATTTAATTGAAGAAGAAAAACTGCATCCCGATTATGCCGTGATCACTGAACCAACAAATCTTGGCTTATATCGCGGTCATCGCGGTCGTATGGAAATGGAAGTCAATGTAACAGGGGTATCATGTCATGGTTCAGCACCGGAACGTGGTAAGAACGTTATTTACTCAAGTGCCAGAACAGCGCTTAAACTTGAAGCTCTGCATGAAGAATTAAAATATGATGAATTTTTGGGTAAAGGCAGTATTGCCCCGACAGTTCTAAGCACGACGTCACCATCTTTATGTGCTATTCCTGACCAGGCTTTTATGCACATTGACCGTCGTTTGACTTGGGGTGAAACAAAAGAATCTGCTGTTGCAGAAGTCCGGAATGTTTTGACGGATGATAGCGAAGTATCTGTTCCTATCTATGCTCGCAAAAGTTATACCGGCAAGATTTTCACACAGGAAAAATATTTTCCCACATGGAAGATTCCTGCAGACCATCCTTTGGTAAAAGCCGGTGAAAAAGCGCACTTAGCCCTATTTGATACACCGGCGCGCGTCGATAAATGGACTTTTTCAACCAATGGTGTGGCTATTTGCGGTAAACACAAAATACCTTGTATTGGTTTTGGACCGGGTAATGAAGTCCTTGCTCATGCAGCCAATGAAAAAGTCCCCGTGCATCATTTAGAAGTAGCAACTGCTTTCTATGCAGCATTGCCTTATATTTTGGATGAAAAATAATTTTATAAATAAAAGGAAATCATATGAAAAATAAAGATTTTAAAGGAAAGCATTTTATTACCTTGCAGGATTGGACTCGCGAAGAGATCGATCATACCTTGGCTCTTGCCGATAAACTAAAGAAGAAATATTACAAATGGACACCGCATCGCATGTTGCGAGATAAAACTTTGTTCATGATGTTCTTTGAACAATCTACAAGAACACGAAATTCTATGGAAGCCGGTATGACGCAATTAGGCGGTCATGCGCATGATCTCACACCTGACAAAATGCAATTATCTCACGGTGAATCTGCTAAAGATACAGCCATGGTTTTATCAAGAATGGGTCACGGCATTGCCTGTAGAAATTGTTTTTATGGCATCGGGAACAAATATCTGAACGAATTGGCCGATAATTCCAGAATTCCAATTATGTCATTACAAGATGATCTTTATCATCCTATGCAAGGACTTGCGGATCTGATGACCATTCAGGAATATTTTGGAAAAGATCTAAAAGATATAAAGATCGCTATTTCCTGGGCTTATGCCACATCACACGCAAAACCCTTGTCAGTTCCACTGTCACAAATTTTACTTTTCCCTCGTTATGGCATGGATGTTACTGTTGCCGCGCCAAAAGAATTTCCATTGCTAAAGGATCTTGTCAATACTGCTCAAAATAACGCAAAAGAAAATGGTGGCAAGCTTAATTTTGTGGATGACATGGATGCCGGCTTTGAAGATGCCGATATCGTTATTCCCAAGAATTGGGGTGGCTTTGGCAATTATACTTTTGATGAATACAATGCCAATGAAGCAGAGTGCATGAAAGAAATGAAAGCGAATCTTGAAAAGCATAAAGACTGGATTTGTGATGAACGTCGCATGGGTCTCGCTAAAAAGGGCGTAAAATATATGCACGCGCTTCCTGCCGATCGTGGTAATGAAGTAACTCCTGGAGTTATTGACAGTGAAGCTGCTATTATTTATGATGAAGCAGAAAACAGATTACACACAGCCAAAGCGGTTATGGGCCTAACCATGTAATTAATGGTTAAGGACCTTCCAGCCGGCGCCTGATCCCGAAGTATCGGGAGAAGGCCTGTTGGATGGTCGAAACGGTATAGTTTACAATTAACAGTGAACAGTTAACAGCGAAGACAATTGAAAATTTAAAGTTAAACCTTTCTCAGATCTTCCACCTCCTTCACTTTCAGTGAATACGGCGGAACCCCACGGGCTGAACATCCGCCTTCTCCGTCTGTCAACGGATTCGGCGCATTTCAGGATGACGAGAAAGTGAAATGAGTGCTTATGCCAGGCTTGACCTTCCAGCCGGCGCCTGATCCCGAAGTATCGGGAGAAGGTCTGTTGGATGGTCGAAGAATCATAGGTAACAGTTAATAATAAATAACGAAGAACGAAGAAATATTATGCCAATAACAAGCAAATACATCTGTTCGGAATGCGGAAAGGAATTTGAAGTCACACCCGACTTAATGGTCTGTCCTTTTTGTGTTGAAAAGCAAAAGGACAATGAACCGCTAAGAGGCGTGTTGGAGATTAAATATTCTGTTGAAGGCAATTTTGAGCCGGAAGAATTACTTCCGCTCGATCTGGCAGAAATGCCCGATCTGCCTGTGGGCAATACTCCTCTCTGGCAAGCTAAACATTTAGATAAAAGAAAACATCTCTACTTAAAAGACGATACAGGAAATCTGACAGGTTCATATAAAGATAGAGCATCAATTCTGGTGGCTGCTTTTGCTAAAAAACATAAGATCGACGAGATTGTTTTAGCTTCTACAGGTAATGCCGGGTCTTCTATGGCGGGCATTGCTGCAGCATGTGGAATTAAGGCGACGATCTTTTTGCCCAAAACAGCTCCCAAAGCTAAAATGGTGCAAGCTCTTCAATATGGTGCACAAGTTGTATCAGTCGATGGAAATTACGATATGGCATTTGATCTGTCTTTGGCCTATTCAAAAAAACACAAATTACTGAGTCGTAATACTGCCTACAATCCACTCACCATTGAAGGCAAGAAATCAGTCGCCATCGAAGTGTTCCGCCAATTGGGCGAGGCACCGGATTATGTATTTGTTCCTGTTGGTGATGGTGTGATTTTGAGTGGCGTTTATAAAGGGTTTAAAGATCTTTTACAATTTGGATTGATAGAGAAAATGCCAATTCTTGTAGCTGCTCAGGCTGAAGGGTCAGCTGCAATTTATAATGCTTTGCAGGATGGCCATTTTAGCGAATGCGAGTCTGAGACTGTAGCGGATTCAATCGCAGTGGATATTCCAAGATGCGGATATTATGCTTTAAAAAATTTGCAACAATTCAAGGGACAGTCGGTTCTAGCCAGTGATGATGAGATACTCTTAGCGCAAAAAGAGCTATCCGAAAAAGCCGGCCTCTTTGCCGAACCAGCCGCAGCAGCGTCCTATGCGGCTTATAAGAAGTTAAGAAAAGATATAGATTCCAATGCAAAAGTCGTTTTACTGATCACAGGCTCCGGTTTAAAAGATATTGATGCAGCCATGCAAAAGATCACCTTTCCTGAGAAGTCGATCAAGAGTATAGAGGAGATATAATGAGCGTCGATGCCGTTATTTTAGCTGCCGGATATTCTTCTCGCGTGGGTGATTTTAAGCCTGGCCTGGACCTTTATGGTAAAAGCATTTTGCAACGATGCATAGAAAGCATGAGTGAGCTGTGCGATAATATTATTGTTGTGGGCGGTCATCAACACGAGATTATTTGTGATCTGGTCAAGGATATTCCTAAGGTGAAAGCCGTTAAAAATGAAAATTTCGAGCTGGGAATGTTTTCTTCGATAAGACGAGGTATAAAAGAGGTGACCTCCGATCATTTTTTTATTATGCCCGGTGATCAACCCGTGGTGAAGAGGGAGACATTTGAATTCTTGCTGAAAAAAAAAGCTGATATTGTAATTCCAAGATACAAAGGCAAAAAAGGTCATCCTCCGCTATTCGATTCTAAACTCATTGTAGAAATTTTATCTTGGGTAGATACGGAAATTTTACGAAATTATATACATGGTAAAGAGAATGTAATTATTGTCGATGTGGATGATCCCGGTATTGGACTTGATGTTGATACCGCAGAGGATTACGAAAAGATCAAAGTATATTATAAAGATGTGATGGATCAAGCTTGAAAAGCAAAAGGGCGCCCGTGAAACAGCCAATCTCTAAATCAATTATACGTGTGGATTCCAGAGCGAAACTTCGTGGTGAAGCTCAGTATGTTTCTGATTGGGAATTCGAAAATATGCTATATGCGAGAACTTTTAGAAGTACAAAAGCCAAAGCTAAAATTTTATCTATAGAAATTCCGGATATTCCGGAAGGATATTTTATCGTCGATAAAAACGATGTGCCGGGTGTAAATCGCATGAGGACGGTAGTTTCCGACCATCCGCTTTTTGCTGAAGATAATGTACAATATATTGGTCAACCTATTTTGTTGGTTGTTGGCCCGGATCGTGAAGGAATAGACTCAATTTATTCTCAGATTAAGCCTGAATATCAGGAAGAAACACCGCTGCTGACATTGGAAGAAGCAGAAAAACACTCTAAAGTTTTTACGGATTACAACTATAAAAAAGAAGATCCCGAAAAGGCCTTTGCCAATGCCCATAGAATTATTGAAGATTCTTTTAGCACGGGTTATCAGGAGCATGTGTATTTAGAGCCCCAAGGTATTGCGGCTGAATTTAAAGACGATACCCTTTTTGTCTATGGTTCTATGCAATGTCCCTTTTATGTAGAAGGTGCTTTGATGGATGCAATGGACATGCCAAAAGAAAAGATCCGTGTGGTTCAGACTGTGACTGGCGGTGCCTTTGGCGGTAAAGAAGAGTTCCCCTCCTTGAACGGTTGCCATGTTGCCATCGCTGCAAAAAAAACCGGACATCCTGTCTCCATGATCTACGATCGTGATGAAGATATACTTTGCTCGACCAAGCGACATCCCTCCAAAGTACGATTTAAGGCGGCTCTCGATGAGAATGATGATCTTGTTGGTCTGGATATTGATGTGCTTTTAAATGCCGGTGCCTATAATGGTCTATCACCTGTTGTGCTTCAGCGTGCAATATTTTCGGCGACCAATGTGTACCATATCAAGAATTTGAATGTGCGCGGCAGAAATTATATGACCAATGTTTTGCCTTCCGGAGCTTACCGTGGTTTTGGAGCTCCACAGACTATTTTCGCCATTGAAATGTTATTTTATAATATTGCTAAAAAGCTTGGTGTGGACCCGCTCGAGTATAAAATGCGACATCTTTTGAAACAAGCTGATTCGACTTGTACAGGCGGTTGTGTTCGCGAAGAAGTTAAAATGCCCGAGATCATTGAGAAGATAGTGAAGAGCTCGGATTATTATAATAAGTTAAAGAACAATAAAAAATATCAAGGAATTGGCATTTCACTTTTCTTGCATGGTTGCGGTTTTACCGGAAAAGGTGAGAGTGTTATCAATGGTAAAATTGAGCTGATCAAGAATAAGGATATTGTTACCTTTAAAGTCTCTTCTGTAGAGATGGGACAAGGTGCCGAAACCGTACTTCGAAAGATCGTCGCTGAAACTTTAGAAATTCCCATTGAAAAAGTTATCTATGAAACAGTTGATACAGGAAAAGTCCCGGATTCAGGTCCAACGGTTGCATCGCGTACGACCATGATTGTAGGTGGTTTATTACAAAAAACAGCCATGCAAATGAAAGAGCGTTGGGATGACCTTGAGAATTTAGAATTAACAAACAATTACAAACAGCCCAAATATTTATCCTGGGATGATGAGAATTTTCGTGGTGACTGTTATCCCGTTCATTCCTGGGGTGCAAATGTTGCTGAAGTTGAGATCGATCCTGTTACCTATGAATTAACAGTTAAAAAACTTCATGCCGTATTTGATGTCGGCGTGCCTATTGATGAGCGCGCATTGATCGGTCAAATGGAAGGTGGCGTGGTCCAGGGAGTTGGTTGGGCAACGATAGAAGTGATGGAATCTGATCTAGGAAGGCTAAAACAAGCAAACCTGACCGATTATAAGATCCCGACCTCTATGGATGTGCCGGAAATTGACTGCGACTTTGTCTTAAATCCTTATGAATTTGGACCTTTCGGTGCTAAATGTGCCGGGGAATTATCTTTTGTTGGTTCTCCTCCCGCAGTTGCAGCGGCTGTTGCACATGCCATGGGCAAAGCAATTAATCATTTACCAATTACACCCGAAGTA
The DNA here is from genome assembly GCA_964572745.1 of uncultured bacterium. Lineage (GTDB taxonomy): Bacteria > Fidelibacterota > Fidelibacteria > Fidelibacterales > Fidelibacteraceae > M50B103. Next base: position 9,058 of record CAZNFT010000028.1, on the reverse strand, counting down.
TTAATGGAGATGGACAATGAAGATTGATTTCACTTTAAATAATAAAGAAATAAGTATCGATGTTGATGCCAACAGAAGACTTCTTGACTTATTGCGAGATGATTTTGGAATGAAGAGCGTAAAAGAAGGCTGTGGCGAAGGCGAATGTGGAGCTTGTGTTGTGCTGGTTAACGGCAGATCCATGAATTCTTGCATGCTTCCCGCAGGAGCGATCATTGGAAAATCTGTCGTCACGCTTGAAGGTTTTAAACATACAGAGCGTTATAAAGCGATTGAAAGCGGATTTTTGAAAGCAGGATCGGTGCAGTGCGGATTTTGCACGCCGGGTTTTGTTATATCAACGGAATCGCTTTTAAATGAAAATCCCCATCCAACAGATGATGAGATTAAAGAGGCTTTGTCAGGAAATTTATGTCGATGCACAGGTTATAATATGATCGTAAAAGGCGTCCGTTTGGCAATAGAAATGGGAGAAGGATTATGGTAGACGGAATTCGCCCCAAAAGCTTAAAAAAAGCTCTGGAAATATTATCCGAACAGCAATTTACCATCATGGCCAGTGGTACGGATCTTATGGTTCAGCGCGCCCGCGGATTTGCTTTAGCCCCGGAATTTGAAAAACCACTTTTATTTATTGAGCACTTGAGCGAACTAAAAAAGATCTATATCGAGAATGATGAGATCCATATCGGGGCTTGTGCGATTTTGACCGATATCATGCACAGTGAAATTATTCCTCCTGTTTTAAAGGACATAATTGGTCAAATGGCCTCACCACCTACTCGAAATATGGCAACGCTAGCCGGAAATATTTGCAATGCTTCACCCGCAGGCGATTCCTTACCATATTTATATGCTGTTGATGCAAAGATCGTCTTGCAATCCAGTGATGAGAAAAGGACCATGCATGTTTCGGAATTTATTACAGCAGCTAAAAAGACTGTTTTAAAAGCAAATGAACTCGTGACGGATATAATTATTCCGAACAAAGTATATAGTCATAATGTTTATCGTAGATTAGGTCAGCGTAAAGGCATGAGTTTAACTAAGGCATCATTATTGGGTATGGCGGATATAGAAGAAGGCAAGATCATCGATATCCGCATTGCTCTTGGAGCTGTTTCCGCTATTATTGCAAGATCCAAAGAGATAGAAGAGAGTTTAAAAAATAAAAACACAGAAGATCTTAAGACTGAAGTTGCCGAAATCCTGGCGAAATACGATCCTCTGATCAAGCCCATCGATGATGCAAGGTCAACGGCGAAATATCGTAAAAAGGTCAGTCTGAACCTGATAAAAGATTTTTTAGAAAATTTAAATTAAATAATTGGAGAGAAATAAAATGAAGAACAAAACAAAAAATCTTAGAATCATTATTCTTATGGGAGCTCTATGGGGAATTTGTGAAGCCACTATTGGTTATGGCTTGCACTTTTTACCTTATGGTTTTTCAGGTATGTTCATGTTTCCCGTTGGCATGTATTTTATGTACAATGCCTATAAAAAAACCGACAATAAAAATGCAATTTTATGGGTAGCAGTGATCGCTGCTATGATAAAATGCATTGATTTTATTTTACCCTCAAGATCACCCATGAGCGTTATTAATCCTGCAACATCGATTTTACTCGAATCATTGGTCGTTTTTGCTTTTGCTAAAGTCTATAGAAGTAAAAGGGTCGTCGCCTCATCATATGCTCTTGGCTTGACTTGGGTTCTTGTGTTTGGTCTGTTTCAGACCTTCATGTTTAAACCGGAGATTGGACTATACCAACTTCCTCTTTCGCAGTATATTTTATCCTTACTATCTAATGTTTTGGTAAGTGGAACTTTAGTGATGATCTATCTCAAAAACGAAGCTGCTTTACAATGGGAAGTCAATGCTCCAAAATTATCTTATGCAATTCCCATATTAACGGTTTTACTTGCCTTAGCCCTTGAATTGGGTAATTCTCTGATTGTTTAAATGAATCTTTTAGATAGATTGATCTCAGACATTGAGGAAGTTCTTGTCGAGGAAGTGATCGTAGGCGTTCATTCGGTTTTAGTTAAAACGAAAAACGATTGTGGCATTGCCAGTACCATCAAATATTGCGGACATCATATAAATGTTCATAAAGCCGGAAATTTAGAGGATCTGAATTTAAAAGAATTAGCTGCTTATGCTTTATCCGATAATTTATTAGAAGCATCTATTGGCTTGGCTGCAATAAATTGTGGACTCAGTAAAACTATTGGAAAATACCGGCTTGTTAATGCAAAGAAAGTCATCATGCAAAAAGGCAAGAATAAAATCTTGGGGATTATTGGACATTTCCCCTTTCTTGATGATCAGAAAGATCATTATAAAACCTGCTATATTTTTGAAAAACAACCGCAGGAAGGTGATCTCCGGGAAGCAGATATTCCCGAATATTTACCTAAGGTGGATATTGCCGCAATAACAGGGACTTCAATAAGCAACCACAGCTTTGACGGTATCAGAGCTCATTTACCACAAAACAGTTACAATATTATGCTTGGACCATCCACTCCTCTCTCTCCAATTTTGTTCGACTATGGAATGGATATGGTCTCGGGAACACGTGTCCGTGATTACAAATTGGCTAAAGCACATGTTTTGCAGGCAACACCAACCCGCCATTTAAAAGGTGTGGAAATGGTGAGTTTATTTAAAGAGGATTATCAATGAAAAGTCTATACAAGGAATTACTGGACCTTGCTGAAGGAAGTATCAGTGGCGTTTTGGTAACGGTAATAGCCAAGGAAGGCTCAGGTCCGGCTGTGACCGGCACAAAAATGATCGTCTATGCAGATGGAAGTATCTCAGGTACTGTAGGTGGCGGTAGTATAGAAAAATTGGCTATTAAAAAATCCATGACTCTTTTTGAAACTCATCAAAACACAACAGAAAGTTATATTATGGATGATTCCGGAGATACCGGTATGATCTGCGGTGGAACAGCAACATTATTTTTTGAATATTTTGCACCTAAAAAACATGTATATATTTTTGGTGCGGGCCATATTGGTCGTGCCCTGATTTATCATCTTAAAGAATTGAACTATCATATTTGTCTCATTGATGATCGCAAGGATGTTTTAAATGATGTTCCCGATGTCAATGAAAAGATCATGGCACCTTTTGCTGACGCTTTAAATAATAGCAAGGTTCAGAAAGATGCTTTCTTTGTTATTGCAACTTATGAACACAAGCATGATGGTCTTGTTTTGAATAAAATTTATGGATCTGATTGGCAGCCTAAATATGTTGGATTGGTTTCATCGCGAAGCAAGAAAAAACATATGAGAGAACAATTGTTGGCACTTTATCCGGAAGCAGATATTGATACCCTTTATACACCGGCAGGATTAAGCATTGGCGGAACGCTTCCGCATGAAATTTCTATATCCATTATTTCAGAAATGCAAACGGTAGCAAACGATAAAAAAATAAAACATTTGCGAGATTGATATGATCACCCTAGTCTCCGGTGACATAGATTCCGGCAAAACCCGTTATTTAAAAGATCTTTATAAAAAAGATCAAAAGGGCGATGGCATTATATCGATAAAATATTATGAGGCAGATCGCTTTATTGGCTATGATCTTGTACATTTGACATCTGGAAAACAAAAGGCATTTATCAGATTAAAAACAGATCTGTCTGACGATTGGAAAGAAGCATATGTGCTTGGCCGTTTTTCTTTTTCAAAACAAGGCTTAGCTTTTGGTCAAAAGATATTATCTGAAATTACTTCCGGACCAGTTTATATTGATGAGATCGGTCCTGTGGAGCTTTGGTATAAAAAAGGATTTTATGAAATCCTCGAAAAATTGATAAAAAAAGATCTTGAGCTGTTTTTAAGTTTAAGACCATCATTAATCGATGATATTCATGATGAGTTTGGACTCTCGGGCAAAACAAAGATCATAAAACTGAAATAAGAATTATTGGAGAAAAAATGAAATCATCCATACTTATCAAAAACCCCCTCTTATGTTGTCGGATGAAAGAAGATATTAAAGCCAATGATGTACTGGATACATTTAGCGGTGGTCATATCTATATTGAAGACAATATTATTGTATCCGCCGGTCCCGAAGAATTTAAAGCTAAAGCAGATAAGGTAATTGATGCTTCCCGCATGTTGGTATTGCCGGGCTTTGTCAACACACATCACCACTTTTATCAAACACTCACGCGTAATATTTTCTCAACGCAAAAAGCAGAGCTTTTTGATTGGTTGCGCACTAATTACGAGATATGGCGAGGTATCAGCAAAGACGCTTTTTATGTCAGTGCTAAAGTCGCCATGGCTGAATTAATGAAATCAGGATGTACAACTAGCTCTGATCATTTATATCTTTTTCCTAATCAAGAAGAAGGTACATTGATAGATTCTGAGATAGAAGCCGCACAAGAATTGGGTATGCGTTTTCAACCAACTCGCGGATTTATGTCACTCAGTAAAAAAGATGGTGGACTGCCTCCCGAAGATGTCGTCCAGACCGAAGATGAGATTTTTGAAGATATTGAACGTCTGGTTAAAAAATATCATGATAATTCCTTTGGCTCTATGTTAAGAATTTCATTAGCACCTTGTTCTCCTTTTTCTGTAACAGCAGAATCCATGCGAAAGACTGTTGAGATCGCTGAAAAATACGGTCTGCAAATTCATACTCATCTTGCAGAAACTCATGATGAAGAGGATTTTTGCATTAAACGAGTTGGAGAGCGTCCTTTTGAATATATGAGAACATTGGGGTGGATCAGACCTAATGCCTGGTTCGCTCATTCAATATTTTTAAGCGATGAAGAGATTAAAGAAGCCGGAGAAAAGAAGATCGGTACTTCTCATTGTCCCTCTTCTAACATGCGTCTGGGTTCCGGAATTGCCAAGATCAGGGAATTGCTTGATGCCGGTGTAAGTGTAAGTATGGGGGTTGATGGCTCCGCTTCCAATGATTCTTCCAATATGCTTCTTGAAATTCGCAATGCTATGTTACTTTCAAGATTACGTGAACCAAAGTTCTGGTTGAATACTGAGGACGTTCTTTGGATGGCAACGGTAGGTGGCGCAAAAGCCTTGGGTCGTGATGATATTGGACAGATTCAAGCAGGTAAATGTGCCGATATAAATATGATCAATATGGATAAACTGGAATATTCAGGTGGATTACACGATCCTGCGGCTGCCATCGTATTTAATTTTGCAATGAGTCCTATAGACCATGTTATTGTCAACGGAAAACAAGTTGTTAAAAATGGACAGATCGCAGATCTAAACGAAATGGAACTTGTAAAACGACATCAAAAGATATCGGGTGATTTGATCGCGCTGGCAGAGAAAAAAATGATGCAGAGGTTCAGAAGGTAGACAGGATAGTTAAGACAGGATAACTGGATTAACAAGATAAGGTTGGTTTTGTAGTTTGCGAATGTTTCTTATGCTAAGCCCACTCTCTATTCCTTTTGCGATTAACACACGTCTGCGCCATATCCGCCAGCTGGCGAAGCAGGTGTAAAGACTCAAAGTAACACACTTGTCCTTCTTATGAGGTCTTTTTTAAATTGTTTGGAACTTTAAGGGCATCTTATTCATTAATTACATCGATTGAATAGGAGAAATCAAATGAAAAAATGGATATCAATTCTACTTGTTGCTGTTATGTTAATGCCCCTTAGCGGACAAGATCTTAAAGTTTTATCAAATCAATTTGTAGATGTCGCTGATGCGGTATCACCTTCGGTTGTCACCATTACAGCGGAACGTATTACCAAGATCAATAATCCTTTAGCGGATCTAAACTTGCCTTTTGAATTTTTTGGTTTTGATATTCCCAAGAAAGAACGGGAGTATCGTTCATCAGCCTTGGGCTCGGGTGTTATTGTTCAAGATGGGTATGTGATCACAAATAATCATGTTATTAAAGACGCTGAAGAAATTACCGTTGTTTTATTGGATAAACGGGAATATAAAGCCGAGTTGGTTGGTGGTGATTCAAAGACAGATATAGCACTGCTTCGCATTGATGGAGAAAAACTTCCTGCCGCTAAACTTGGTGATTCTGATGAGGTCAGGGTCGGTGAATTTGTGCTCGCCATTGGCTCACCTTATTCGGCAAGATTGGGAAATACGGTGACTCATGGTATTGTTTCGGGACTTGCGCGTTCGGGTGTGGGACTTAATACTTACGAATCTTATATTCAGACCGATGCGTCAATAAATCCGGGGAATTCGGGTGGTGCATTAGTGAATCTTGATGGCGAAGTTATTGGTATTAACTCCGCTATTTTAAGTCGCAGTGGCGGATCTAACGGAATTGGTTTTGCCATTCCCATTGATCTTGCTAAAAAAGTCATGAATGATTTTATTACAGAAGGTCGTGTAGTCAGAGCATGGTTGGGTGTAAGTATTCAAGAATTAAATCAGGATCTATCTGAATCTTTAGGACTCGACAATGTTAATGGAGTTTTAATCTCAGATGTTGTTGAAGATAGCCCTGCAGAAAATGCCAAACTCAAAACCGGTGATGTCATCGTCAAGGTAAATAATGAAACGGTAAAAACACCGTCAGAATTACAGTTAAATATTTCATCGCGTTCTCCCGGAGAAACTGTAAAGCTGACAGTTGTCAGAGATAAAAAGATCAGAGGTTTTTCTGTAAAATTAGAAGAGATCCCCGGTGAAAAGACGCTGGCAGCAGCTGAAGAAGCCAAAACAGAGATAGATCTTGGGTTTTCGGTACGTTCAAACAATGAAGAAGTTGCCAGAGAATTAGGACTTAATACTAATAAAGGTATTGTGATCGTCAATGTCCAAACAACATCAGAAGCTTATCAAAAAGGACTTCGTGCAGGGGACAGAATTGTAAGCTTTGAAGGCAAGAGTATAAAAGATCTTGATGATTTTTATCAGACATTGAATAAGATTGAAAAAGATCAAACAGTTTTAATTTTAATTGAAACAAAAAATGGAAATAAGCGTTTTGTTACTGTAAAAGCAAAATAAAAACTCCTTAGTGTATTCATTTATATCAACCGCCTGTCGCGCCATCGACGGGCGGTTTTGGTTTTGGGTGAATAATATATTTTATCCTAAACCTGCTTGTCTATCCTAAAGCTTGTGCGTAGTTGGAGGGTCAGTATATTTTGGCTTAATATATTAATAAGTTATTTTTCTATTTCTTATGCACCAGCATCTGCCCCACAATTCCGGCAGCGATCATAAATAATCCAAGCAGAGTTGTTCCTTGGATTGGTTCATCTAGAACGAATCTTATAAATAATAATGATAGAAAAGGCACGGCATAAATAAAGTTGCTAAGCAATGCTGTTGAGGTGGTTTTTCTCAGTGCATTAAGCCATAGCAAGAAAGTCAGACTCATTTCAAAGAGTCCCACATAGCCGGCAGACAATAAAGCACTCCATTCCAGGGCATCCGGTCTAAAGAAAAAGAGAGCGGCAATTGATAAAATACCGGCACCAATTGTAAAAGGAATCCAAAGAGAAATGACAGGGTCTTCATCGATTGTTTTAGTAATAAGCCAGTAGAGCACCCAAAATATTGTGGTAGAAAAAGCGATCAATACGCCACTAATACTGATGCCGCCCGGCATCTGCTGTCCACCCAAAACTACGACAAGAGCCCCCGCAAAGGACAAGCAAAGCATGAATAGGCGCAGAATATGGAACTTTTCCTGCTTTAATAACATAGCAAAAATAGCTAAGATCAGTGGCCAGGTAAAATTGACAGCTTGAGCGAATTGTGCCGGAAGCATATCGTAAGCCTTGAAGAGTAAAAGATAATAAATGACAGGGTTAAGTATGCCAGCGATTAAAAGTCGCTGTTTGCTTTTTTTTTGGACATATTTTAATTGTTTAAAGCGTCCAGTAAAAAGCATGATCAAACTAAGAGCAAAAAATGAAACAAGAGTTGATAAAAATAAGAGTTCAAAAGGTTCAAGATATCGCAGGGCAATTTTAAAAGCCGTCGCTACCGAGGACCAAAGCAAGAGGACGATGCTGGTGGAGATGAGAGCTGTTCTGTTGTTAGTATTTTTCATTATTTCTTCTGTCATTTCGACCGTAGCATTGTCCTAAAAGGACAGGCGACGTGAAAAAAATTCAAATTAGATTATTGCTTCTAGCTTAATATTTAGATATTACAAGGTTAAATTATTCTATGCCCACCTTAACAAATTACAAGTATAATTTTTATTGTTTGAGATCTCTCCACTACGGTTCAACTTAGGTTGATCCTTTGGCCGAGATGACAAAATTCTAGCACACCTTCGCCTCGAAAATTCGGGGCTACGGCGCGTTTTCGACTTCTAGCTGTTGTTCCGGCCAATCTATTTCATCATCATTTTTCCACTGGGGGCTTAGTTGAAAACCGGTCAGTACACCATCTTCAAACCAAACATCAATGCCCGTTTCGATAAAAGAGAAGATCAGATTTTCGTCTTCTATTTCCTCAATATCTGGAGCTTCCCATTTAAGTTTTTCTATTTCTAATAGCGCTTCTTCCATTTCCATGCCGGTGTGCAATTTTTCAGCGATGAGATACTGTGGGTTTCCAATGGTGATCACGTGTAATTTATTACCCTCATCTTCAGAAAAGGTAAATGCAATATCAAGATCATCATAATAAAAGTGTTCACACTTCTCACCATCTTCATTTGTTTCATCCAAAGCATCCGGTTCGTCTAATAATTCAACAAGGCGCTCCTTGGAAATTCCAAATAGAATATTTCCCAAGCCCCTGCCGGGTGTTACATGCCATGCTTCTGTCATAATTACTCCTTGTTTGTAATATGGAATTTAGTCAAAAAAGCTCCTTCATTGCAAGCATAGAATAATTCAGACTAGCATAAAGCTAAGTATTTTTTGAAGGGTGTATAAAAGATAATCTTTTTTAGATCATTATTTTTAACAAAGCAGATATTGTTGATATTTAGATGAATAAAACACTTAAAATAGAATTATTATAATGACAGAGAGGAAACCACATCCGTCCAAAATAAAGATTTTCTAAGATCAGCTTATCTTAT
>CAZNFT010000027.1:0-25199 GCA_964572745.1 uncultured bacterium | reverse complement strand
TTACATGTCTATAGAAAAAATGATACCCATGAAATATACGACCCCGGCGGGGTCGCATATTCTTAATCTAACCTTATTATCTATACACATTCCATTCTTATGTAATGATAAAATGATCCTAGCTTGAATAAGACGAGAGCTATGAAGTGGCGACAATAAGATGATATGTATGTACAGACGCAGCATGCTGCGTCTCCATATTATAATAATAAAGGCAACTCTCGCTACCTCTCTTTAATCATTTTTAATTTATTTTTGATCTTTTAAAGGATTATTTCCTCTCCAAAATCATTCACGACACTCCCCTCCACCCTAAATGGTCTCAAGGGCAATCGATATATTTTATCAGCTGAAAGATTATCGGGAGTTTTTCCAAAGACGATGGCATGTTTGGTGTTAAGTTCATCGACTGACTCAATATCAAATGCTTCCATTCCGCGAGTATTGAGATAATTTGAATTTACCCAGGCAGTAGAATGATCAAGTGTTGACATGAGTTTTTTAATGTCATTTTTCTGATCGAGCGAAAGGTCTTCGCGATTATAAATAAAGACAGTTTTGACATCTTCTTCAATTTCAAGGGCAGATAATTCACAAAGATCAGCATCGGCTAAGCGATTAAAACGGTTGTCTGTATCATTGACGACGATCAATTTTGCGCCTTTGAGTTGCAGAGATTTCGCTTTGGCTTTGATCATCTGATTTAATTCTCCGACTAAGACAAGCACTTCAGCATTTTTAAGATCAGCCAAATTTGCATAAGCTTGGCAAGGATCATCTCTTAATTCGCAGGAAACTGTCTTTAGGCCCCTAGCCTTTGCATAATCTATGGCGGATTGGATCGTGTCATTGCTCATAGCGGGCGATATATTCATGACTGTATCAGCAGGAACATCAAGCTCATTCAAACTCTCTGCGGCATATTGTAAGTCAAGATTCTGCCAATCAAAACGACCTTTATAGCAGAGATCCAGTCCGTTAAATGTATTTCCTTCTTTCGCATCCACGCGTAAAACAGTATCGCCTTCTTCTTGCAGGGTAATATAGCAAGCAGCGCCGCATTGGGTACAACGTGTATCGCGATAGCTAAAATAGCTTGGATTGTTTTTGTAATTTTTCGTTTTGGGCAGTAATGCGCCGGTGGGACAGACTTCTATACATTTTCCACAGGTGGTACAGACGGTATCTTCTAGTTTTTCGCCAAATTCCGGACCAACCACAGACGCGAAACCGCGATAAATATAACCCAGTACGGCAGGACCTTGTACTTCGGCACAAATCCTGATGCATCGTCCACAATTAATACATTTATTTGCATCGCGTAAAATGAATGGATGTGTGTCATCAATGGGATGTTTTGTCAACTCGCCTGAAAAATGGTCTTGTGATGCGCCGTATTCAGTGGAATAATCCCGCAATAAACAAGACGTGTTGACCATGCAACCGCATTCCAGACAGCGATTTGCTTCTTCGCTTGCTTTATCTTGCTCAAAGACGATTTCTACTTCTTTATCGTTGAGTTCTCGTTCTTTAATACTTAATTTTCTGGCTTTAAGCCGATCTTTTCTGGGAATTTCTGCAAATTCTTCGGGATCCATGTCCTTGATCTTATCAGATTTTCTGGAGTTAAATTGCGGAGTTGAGGCCATTATTTCGCCACGCAGGAATCTGTCAATGGAAATAGCGGCGATCTTACCGTCTGCAACGGCTTCAATAGCAGTGGCAGGACCTAGACGAAAATCACCACCGGCAAAGACATTATCACTCCAATGCATGGTTTCTTCATCGGATTCAGCTGTATTCCATTTGCTTAATTTTAGCTCGTGTTTAACTTTGTTTTTCTCATCTTCATGCCAGGAAATATCGACCTTTTGAGAAATAGCGGCAATAATGGAATCATAGTGTTCCTCGTAGGTCTTGCCTGTGGCTTCCGGACGACGACGACCACTTTCATCGGGCCCACCCAATTTCATTTTTTCTATGATAACTTTATCCAGTTTGCCATCCATATCTATCATTTCGACGGGATTAACTAAAAATTGTAGCTTTACACCTTCTTCTTCAGCGGCATCGACTTCATATTTTTCTGCGGGCATTTCTGTGCGTGTTCGTCTGTATAACAAGCTAACATCCGCTCCTGAACGCAAGGCAGTCCGCGCGCAATCGATGGCCACATCACCGGCACCCACAATAGCGACTTTCTTGCCAATATTGGGTGCTTCATCCATGGCAACGGCTCTTAAATAATCTACACCCAGCAAACAGCCCTCAATATCGGCATTCTTGGCTCTCATGGGCGAAGGCAACTGTGCGCCAATTGCCATAAAAACAGCGTCATAATCCTTTGAAAGCTCTGCTAGAAAGATATCTTTACCCATTTTTTTCTTGTAATGGATGTTCATCCCGTTCTTACACATGATCTCAATTTCTCTATCCAAAACTGCCTTAGGTAAGCGATACTCCGGGATACCGTATCGTAGCCAGCCACCGGCCTGAGGTGAAGATTCAAAAATATCGACTTGATAACCCTCGGTGCTTAAATAATAGCCGGCGGTTAATCCTGCCGGGCCGGCACCGACGATAGCGACTTTCTTGCCTTTATCTTCTTTCTTGTTATGAACAAAATACCAGTCAGTATCAATTTCCAGATCACCGGCACAGCGTTTAAGCTGACGAATAGCAATAGGCTCATCGACGAGGGTACGACGACATTCCATTTCACAGAATGCGGGACACACACGACCCACCGACATGGGTAAGGGCAAATTATTCTTGATAACTTCTACAGCTTCTTTGAATTTACCATTGGCTATGAGAGAAACATAGGTCTGAATATCAACATGATCCGGACACGCGATCTTACAGGGAGCTTCGCAATCGGCATAATGATCCGAGAGCAATAATTCCAGGGCTGTTTTACGGGCTTTTTTAACTTCGGGTGAATCCGTGATCACCGACATACCATCGCTAACTTTTGTTCCACAAGAGGTCACAAAACCCGGTGTACCTTCCAGCTTTACCGAGCACACCCAACAAGAGCCATAGGCATTTAATTCGGATTCATGGCAAAGCGTTGGAATAGAAATTCCATTTTCGCGAGCGACCTCAAGAATTGTTTGTCCTTCATGACAGCTGACTTTTTTATGATTGAGTAAAATATGCATAATTTTCTTTTTTTATTTTCTATTTACAGCATTAAAGCGGCAGACTTCGTAGCAGACACCGCAAGAAATACAGAGATCCTGATCAATGCGATGTGGTTTTTTAAGCGAACCTTCTATCGCTTTTACAGGACATTTTAGGGCACAGAGTGTACAACCGGTACAGGCTTCCTCATCGATCTTATAATCAACAAGATCACGACACACAAAGGCCGGGCATTTTTTTTCTTCTATGTGAGCAAGATATTCATCTTTAAAGTAACACAATGTCGATAAAACAGGATTTGGCGCTGATTTCCCCAGTCCGCAAAGCGAAGAGGCAATAATTTGCTCAGCCAATTCTTCTAATTTTTCAATATCGTCAAGCACAGCTTTTCCGGCTTGTATCTTTAGCAAGATTTCAAGCATGCGCTTGCTACCAATTCTACAGAAAGTACATTTACCACAGGATTCATTTTGAGTGAAATTCAAGAAAAACGAAGCGATATTGACCATGCAAGTTGTATCATCCATGACCACCATACCGCCGGAGCCCATGATCGCACCGATCTTTGTAATAGATTCGTAATCAACCGGTGTATCAAGTAACTCTTCGGGAACGCAACCGCCCGATGGACCGCCCAGCTGAACAGCTTTAAACGGTCTGTCATCTTTAATTCCACCGGCAATATCAAAAATAATCTCGCGTAAAGTTGTCCCCATAGGAACCTCTATAAGACCGGATTCTTTGATCTTTCCGGCTAAAGCAAAGACCTTTGTACCGCGACTCTTCCCTATTCCATAGCTTGCGTAGGCTTCTGCACCATGATTAATGATCCAGGCAATATTTGCATAAGTCTCCACATTATTATTATTAGTGGGCTTACCCCAAAGTCCGGATTGCGCTGGAAAGGGCGGACGAAGTCTGGGCATTCCACGTAAACCCTCAATAGAGGCAATAAGTGCTGTTTCTTCGCCACAAACAAAGGCGCCGGCACCTAATTTTACTCTAATGTGTAGAGAAAAATCTGAACCAAAAATATTCTCACCTAAATAACCCTTTTCCATGGCATCACTGATCGCTTTATTCAAGCGACGAACTGCAAGCGGATATTCAGCACGACAATAGATATAAGCTTCGTCTGCTCCGATAGCAAAAGCACAAATAGCCATCCCCTCAAGAATGGAATGAGGATCGGATTCAAGGAGATTCCTGTCCATAAAAGCTCCGGGATCACCTTCATCGGCATTACAAATAATATATTTTTTATCACCGGGGGCATCTTTGGCAAATTGCCATTTTAGTCCAGTGGAAAAACCTGCACCACCACGTCCGCGAAGTCCGGATTTCTTGATCTCATCGATCACTGCCTGAGCTTCCATTTGAGTACAGACTTTTTTTAAGGCCTCGTAACCATCACGAGCAACATATTCATCAATTTTATCAGGATCTATTAAGCCTGAATTGCGCGTCGCGATCTTAACCTGACGAGCCAATTTTTTATTCCCGGGAGCGTCATGCACCTGAGACAGCAATAATTTCTTTTCTGGCGGCTCGTTTTTAGCAAAGGCAGACACATCGCGGAGCTGCAAATATCCATAATGATGACTTTTACCCTCTTCGTCAATAACTTCTACCATGGGCTCTGCGTAACAAAAACCAATACATGCAGTTTTAGACAGCTTTATCTCTTTAGGTAAAGCGTCTTGCAGAGCAGTATAAATTGACTCTGCACCGGCGGCCAGTCCACAGCTAGCCATTCCAACTTTTATTTCTTTTATTGTCATAATTTTTATTCGTATTTAGCCAAGATCTTTTCAAGTTTATCGGACTCAACTTTTCCATAAGTATCGTCATCTATCATAATTGCAGGAGCTAATGAACAACAGCCCAGGCAAGCGACCTCCAGTAAAGTAAAGCGACCATCATCTGTGGTGTTTTCACCTGTGGGCAAGTCCAATAATGTCTGTAACATAGATGAAATATTGTCCGCTCCGGAAACATGGCAGGCAGTCCCCTTGCAAACACGAATAGTGTGGCGTCCTTCTGGTTTTAGCCGAAACATAGAATAGAAGGTCACAATGCCATAAAGTTCTGCTGAGGGAATAGCTCTATGGTCAGAAATATAGCGAATGGCATCCTTTGAGATATAGCCCTCACTTTCCTGAACTTCTTGCAAGATGGGAATGGCGGAACCTTTTTTGCCTTCGTATTTTTGGATGATCTTAAGTATTTTTTCTTTATTCATATTGCATGAAATCTAAGCAAAACAAGATTTTAAGACAAAGAGTTTATTGAATAATTTAGCCATCCGGTAATTTGAACTCAAGATCCCATACTTGGCGCAGGCAAAGCAATTCTTGGGAAAATAAAGAGAGAAGAATTGCAAAATCAGAGTAATTCAGCTTGTCATTGAATATCTTTTTAACTAAAATTACCGCATGAAAGAGCTTGCCGAATTACAATTGTTTTCTCTACTGAAAAAAATACCCTACGAAAACGTATCCAAGATATTACGATTATTTGAAAAACCTGAAAATCGTCCAAGAAGTTCTCAAACAGTCCTTAGAGAATATCAGGAAAATCGGCGTGGCGGGACTTGTTTTTCGCTGGTGAATCTTGTCGTAAGATCCTTAAAGATCGAGGGCATACATGCTTTTCCGGTTAAAGCGGATATTCATCGCAGAACCTTTCCACATTTCTTTGTTATCATAGACTACAATAACAAGAATTACCTTGTTGACCCGGGATATTTAATAAACGAACCCATTGAATTGAAGGAAATTAATAATATAAATAAAGCCGGATCTGCAATAAGTTTTGAGCTAAAGAAAATAAGCGAAGAAAAATACAGTTTAAGCACTATCAGCTCCGGAATTAAAAAAGAACGCTACAACTTTTCCATTAATGAAGTCAGTAAAGAGGAATTTTGGGCTTATTGGATAAAATCTTTTGACTATATCAATGAAATTGTGGCATCCCGACATATAGACAATAAATTCATCTATATTAACGGTCATTATGTCCAGATCAGAAGCAATGAAAATCTAGAAAAATATAGATCGGCTGAAAAATCCTATGAATATCTGAATACATACTTCCATCTTGACCATAAACTTATCATACAAGCTGAAGAAACACTTGAATTCCATAAAAACTATAAGCAATAAATCACTTTATATTAAGAGCTAAAACCGAAGGTTTAGGTTAAAGTTAAGGTTGAGCTAAAGTACTATTCGGGAGCCTCTCGCATATTTTATAATTCGCAAGAAAAAGTCCTTTTGTCCCATCCCCAAGGGATGTCTTTTGCATTATAACCCTACAGACTTCTTTTCTTATGAGTGACAATTTTTGCTCTATTTAGTAGCTTCTTGTCGGTGCTAGTTCCTGCCCCAAATTATCGAGGCGTAGAAGGCTTATCCTGTCTGCAAAGCATCCGATCGCCCCCGTCTTTAAAAAAATATTCTTTTTTATTCTTCTTTCTAATAATTACATTAGTTATCGTTAGAAATAGGGAGCTAATTATATGTCAAAACGAATTCTAATTATTATTTCACTCATGTTTTCTTTCATTTTAGCTGATGAAGGCATGTGGTTAATGAGCCAGATCAAAGACCTTGATCTGAAATCAAAAGGCTTTGAAATTTCAGCCGAGGAAATATATGATGAAGAGAATATGTCACTTCACAAAGCCATTGTATCACTTGGTGGCTGTTCAGGAGCTTTTGTTTCACCTGAAGGACTTATACTGACCAATCATCACTGTGCTTATGGTTTTTTGCAAAAAGCTTCTGCAAGAGATGGGAAAGATTATATTAAAGAAGGCTTTCTCGCTAAAGCGCACGGTGAAGAACTCCCCCTTCCGGGTCAAAATGCTTATCTGTTGCAAAGCAGCGAAAACGTGACAAAAGAAATATATAAGGCTTCTCGTAGAGCTTCAGATCCCACCCAGCGTGAATTCATGATTGAAAAAAAGATCCGTGATATGATTGAAAAAACCGAAGAAAATGATCCGGGGATCTACTGTAAAGTGGTAAAAGTCTTTGAAGGTCGAGATTATATTAAATATACCTACAGCAAATATCAGGATGTACGCATTGTTTATGCTCCGCCTGAATCAATTGGAAAATATGGTGGTGATATTGATAATTGGATGTGGCCGAGACATACGGGAGATTTTACCTTTTACAGGGTATATCAAAGCCCCGAAGGTAAACCTGCAGAATATTCTCCGGACAATGTGCCTTTACTTGTAAGCTCTTATTTAAAGATCGCAGAAGATGATCTTAAAGCAAGTGATCCAGCTTTTATTATTGGTTTTCCCGGAGTAACGACCCGCTATCGCACAGTCGCTGATATAAAACACACTATAGATCATGTATATCTGCCGAGGATAGAGGATTACAAAGACTATCTGGAAATTATTGATAATATTTACAAAAAAGATCCAAAAGCAAAATTACTTCTTGCCTCTAAAGAAGCCGCCATTAATAATTATATGAAAAAATACCAAGGTAATCTCGATGGTTTTGCTACCAGTGATTTTATTGCCAATCAAGAAAAAGAAGAAAAAAAGATCAGGAGTTTCATCGATCAGGATAGGGACCTA
Organism: uncultured bacterium; assembly: GCA_964572745.1. GTDB lineage: Bacteria > Fidelibacterota > Fidelibacteria > Fidelibacterales > Fidelibacteraceae > M50B103. Next base: position 17,449 of record CAZNFT010000027.1, on the reverse strand, counting down.
AAAAAACGCTTTATTCATGTTCTGCCGGAGATCAGCGAATTACTCAAGGAAAAAGAAAGCTATCATGATGATGATAAAATGCTGAATGCTTTTGGCTATGATAGCGGACAACTCTATTATATCGCTCAATACGCCTACGAAACTGCCATGGAAAGGCAAAAACCCGCTGCAGATCGCGACCCGGATTTTTCTGAAAAGCGGGTCAAAGAATATCTTAAACAACTACCTGACAAGTTCTATTCATATCATGAAGGCTTTGACAAAGCATGCTTAAAACATGCTATCAATAAAGCCTCTGAGTTAAAGAAAAACTATTATATTGATCTACCCGATAATCCCTCATCCTGGGTGGAGAATGCTTATCGCAGCACAAAATTAAGTGATCCTAATTACGTCCAAAGATTATTTTCCTTATCTGTAGATAGAATGGAGGGCTTAAATGATCCTATTATGCAGCTTGCAATTTCCCTCTATGCGCCTAAGCTGGAACAGAAACAACGTCATAGACATTGGACTGCCCGTATGAACGAAGTCCGCGAGCAATATATGGAGCTTCTTGCAATTTACAAGAACACTCCTCAATATCCAGATGCAACAGGCACTATGCGTTTTACTTATGGGAAAATTGAAGGTTATTCACCTAAAGATGCGATCTATTATCAAGCCTTTAGCACTCTTTCGGGTCTTATCGATAAAAACACGGGCAAAGAACCTTTTAATATGCCCAAGAAATTAGCCAACTTAAGCGATAAAGAAAAATGGCTGGATCCCGAATTAAATGATGTACCTGTGTGCTTTCTTCTTGACTGCGATATTACAAATGGAAACAGCGGTTCATCTATAATGAACGCAAAAGGTGAGCTTGTTGGCTTGGCATTTGATGGTAATTACGAAGCCATGACCAGCGACTGGATGTTCCAGGCTGAAACTCAGCGCACTATTGCCGTGGATATCCGTTACATTCTGTTTATTACCAAAGAATATGCAGGCGGCGATTGGATATTAAAAGAGATGAGTGTGAAATAAATATATTTCATTCTAAAATAATAAAAGGGCCACTTCTTTATGTGGCCTTTTTTTCTTCATTTATTTATTTACCGGAAGTGGTATCAGGTAATCCAAAGTACACCTCCATTGTATCGAGAGCCGGACCCAAAGAATAGACTGAATCAATAAAAGCCAATAAGGAATTCGGTTCCGATGGTGAATTGGTCATAAGATAGATCATGATCATTTTGTTAGCAGTAGCATTATGCTTATATAAAGCACGATTAAACATCATGGTTGAGGCCTGAAGCGTATTTTTCAGTGAACTCATGGAATAATTCATAATATCCATCAAATTTCGTTCTATGAGCCCCAGATCCCTGATCATATAATTCAAATCACGGGATAATTTTTTCTGATTCAGGTTTAAAGAATCTAAATCTCCCGAAATTCGTGACAGATCATGCATTGAATAATCAGCATCTTTAAATTTAGTTTCTAATGCTTGCAGAGTATCTAGTTCGGAGGTGAGATTTTGAAGGTAATCACTTTGAATTGACAATTCAGTCTCAAGCGAATCTATCAGAAATGACTTTAAATACAGTTCCCCCATTAAATCTATGATAATACCCTCAGTTTGTGCATTAAGATCATTATAAAGTGAATCCCTGAGAAAGTGATGACGATCACTATTATTCAATATTTTTACCAAAAGTGTGGAATCGGATGCGACAATCTCTTGAGTTAAGCGTTCATTTTCGCTAAGAACATAGGATTTTGTGGCGCATCCGCTCAGAATAAGTGTAAGTATTGTAAAATAAAGGATCGCTTTTTTTATCATAGGCTCAACATACGTATAAGTGCAGTTTTAGAAAAATCTTTGATTTTACTATCAACTTCGATAAGATGATCATCCTTTTCATGCTTGATCTCCTTCAAGGTTTCTAATAATTTTTCCGGCGTGATCATACTCATGGTAACACATTGAAATCCTTTTCCTGATAAAGGAATAATAGTTTTATCGGGAAAATCATTTATAATTCTTTGAACAAGATGTTGCTCTGTGCCAACTGCCCACTGAGTTCCACTTTGAGCCTCGGATATAGTTTTAATGATAGCAGCAGTAGAACCATAGGAATCCGCTGCTTGTGCAACTTCGGGCCTACATTCCCCATGAACGATTATCTTGATATTCGGGTAATTTCGCCTGCATTCAAGCACATCGCCCAATGTGAAACGTTTGTGGACGCTACAGTAGCCATTCCAGAGGAAAACCTCTGTGTTTTGGATGCTTTCTTTGTCGGGAAATTTATCTAAGAGGTAGATCTTCTCCTTAGGAATAGCTTTTGCTAAAGCTGTGTTCATTCCAAGATATTGATCAGGTAAGAAAAGAATCTTCTTTCCTCTTTCCATTGCCCAATCAAAGATTTTTGAAGCATTGGAAGATGTGCAGATAATTCCATCATTCTTGCCAACAAAATATTTGATCTCTGCAGATGAATTGATGTAAGTAATTGGAATGATCTTATCTTCAGTGGAAGTTCTTAAGTGTTTCCACATTTTTTCTACATGGTCGATTGTAGCCATATCAGCCATAGAACATCCTGCACGGAGATCGGGAAGATATACTTTTTGTTCATCAGAAGTCAATAAGTCCGCACACTCAGCCATAAAATTTACACCGCAAAAAACAATATGCTTTTTATTTGTTTCTGAAGCTTTTTGGCTAAGTGCAAGCGAGTCACCACGCAGATCAGCAAAGCGAATAACATCATCGCGCTGATAATGGTGACCCAAAATAAGAAGATCATCTTTCAGCTCATTTTTAAGTGCAGCGATCTCATCTAAGATCTTTTGATCAGAGCTGCTGTAATTAAATAGGGAAACACCTTTTTCAAACTTTTCCATTAGTAATCTATCCCTTCTACGGCCGGTTTGTTTTCTTGATAAGGATGTTTGATCTCTTTTATTTCGCTAACCAGATCAGCAGCTTCTATAACAGCCTTGCTGGCACCTCTGCCGGTAAGAATCAAATGTAATTTTTTCGGTAGTTTTTTCATCATTTCAAGAAGGTCCGCTTCAGAGACTAAACCCACATTCTGAGCAGTTATGATCTCATCAAGCAGGAGAATATCATAACTTTTATCTTTCATTTTTTTCTTAGCGAATTTTAAAGCTTCCTTGGCCGCTTCTTTATGATCAGTTTCCGAGTTTTCATCCCCGGGCAATTTATAAAAACCAATACCCGCCTGATAAACATCAACAAAATCTCCTAAACACTGTTCCATTGCGTGATGCTCTCCATATTGAGTCCCATCTTTTATAAATTGAATTATGCATGTTTTAAGATGGTATCCACTAGCTCTAAGAACTGTACCAAGTGCTGCAGATGTCTTACCTTTTCCGTCTCCTGTGTACACAATGATCATCTATTATCCTTATAAAGTATCAGCAGCTTGATTTTAAGTCTTACTGCTTGTATTTCTTTTTCTAAACGATTGTTCTTATTATCAGTTCCCTTTATTTCAAAACAGAGATCTGTATAAGATCTCGCTATTAACTTTTCAATCCATATTCATTGATCTTACGATACAAAGTTCTTTCGCTCATACCTAAAGCTTGTGCGGTTTTTCTTTTAGAGCCATAAAATTTATCTAAAGTTTGCTCAATTGTATCCCGCTCTATCTCCTGCATGGTACGTTCTTTTTGATTGACTTCTGCTTGAATTTCATCCTGTTGGTTTTCTATGAGCATTTTACTTATATCGCGAAATCTATCGGCAACGACTTTACCATTGGGATCCATCTCTGATAATTTATTCTTTATATCTTCAATATCCTGACGGATCATAAACAACTGTCTGAGTATCAATTCACGCTCTACCACAGCAGCATCTTTATTAACATGAACAGGATAGCGAGTATCGTAGGATATCGGATTTTGATCTTCACCAAGATGCAAGGAAACAGTTGAGGCTTGGATCTTTTTGTCCTGTTCTAAAACAAAAACCGACTGGATAAAATTCTTAAGCTCGCGGATATTTCCTTCCCACTTGGCATTTTCGATCAGATTCATGGCAGCGGGTGTTATGGGTTTATATGCAAGATTTTTATCATCGGCATAACGCATCATAAAAAATTCAGCCAGCATGGGAATATCTTCTTTTCTTTCCCTGAGTGCTGGAATATTTAAAATAATTGTCTTCAATCTAAAAAAAAGGTCCTGGCGGAATTTTCCATTAGAAACTTCTTTAGAAAGATCTCTGTTGGTCGCAGCAAGAACTCTGACATTCACTTTACGCGGAATACTCTCCCCAACTCTGGTAATCTCGCCTTGCTCAAGTGTTCTTAATAATTTTACCTGAGTCTCAAGGGGTAAGTCTCCAATTTCATCTAATAGGATGGTTCCCTTGTCGGCAGTTTCAAAAAAACCTTTACGATCATCCACAGCTCCTGTAAAAGAGCCTTTTTTATGACCAAAAAGCTCAGATTCAATCGTACCTGAAGGAATTGCACCACAGTTGACAATGACATATTTTTCATGTTTTCTAAACGAAAGATCGTGTAAGGCCTGCGCTACAAGTTCTTTACCGACGCCGCTTTCACCATAGATCAATATCGATATGTCCGAGCTTGCCACTTGTTCTATCATGATTAGAAGCTCTTTAATTACTTTAGAGCCGCCAACAATACCATATTTCTGTTCTATTTGTCTCATGTTTAAACTTAGATAGTTAATTTTTAATATTCAAGGTATTTTTGTCAATTTGTCAGATATTTTGCCATAGTATATTGAGCTAAATTAAATAGGATCAATTACAAATATTGTATCTACCGGATCATAATGAGTTTATATTATTTATTACTAGCTTAATCAAAAGACCTTAGTAAAGCCTTTGTTTCGTCAATATGCGGACAGATGTCTTTAGAATTGACGACTCTTTCGTAATAGCGTTTTGCAGTGTTAACATCACCCATATTTAAATAAACATCGCCAATATATTTTAAGATCATCGTTCTATGCCAGGAATATTCGAAGGCATCCAATTCATAAGCTTCATTTAAATAAGTCAATGCTTTAATATTTTCATCTTTCAGCATACTTTTTACACCTTCGAGATATTTTAGACGAGCTCGCCATCCCCTATCATTACGCAAGAGATCTTGGTTTAAAAGTTTAGTGATTTGTTTTAAATAGATATCACCCTTCCGCCATTTGGATTGATAAAAGGAGCATTCGGCGGCAATCGCTAAAACCTCGAGATTTTTGGGATATTTTCTTAAAAAATCATTGAAATATTCTTCGCACTCGCTATAATTCCTTATATCGTAGAGATAAACATACATTAAAACAATGGCTGCTTCCCATTTTGTGTATGTAGCATTTTCGTAGGCTTCAAGGAGGTCTGAAATGCCGTTGGATTTGGTATTGTTGAACATGCCACCGAATCCAAAGTTTTCTCCAATCACTGCAAGATAATAATCAAAGGAACCTGTCCCAAAACTCATTTCATAAAACTTCCCATCACTATGGCGATCGATACGAACTTTATTAGAGAGTATTTTAGGAGCTTCTTTAATGATCTCTTTATATAATATTTCCTTGAGGTAAATTCTCATTTTTCCTGCCAGGAGGACTGTATAAAAAAATCTGGCATCAGCATCCTGGGGGTGTTCTTTTAAATAAGATTCAAAAATAGGGCGATATTCTGCTATAACTTTATCTGCATTGGCTATTGCAGTCTCGTATTCGGCATTAGCCAGCTGTGAACGGACTAAAGAGTAAGAATAGAAGGCATAAAAAGGGAAAGGATCGTCAGTGCTTTCCACCTGTTTTATGAAATAATCCTCTGCTTCTTCGAATTGATAATTATAAAAAAGATCATAGGCTTTCTGGAATTTTTTATCCATAGCAAAAAGTCCTGATTGTGTGATCAGGACAAGTAGTACGATCACATAAAATTTTCTCATTTGGACCTTGCGATTATTATTTTGGAAGGTACCACCCAGGCAGATTTAAAGCCTCGTGATAAGACAGTGTTTTGCATATCGGAAGCCTCTTCATTTAGTAGATAATTTCCAATACGGACTTTATAGTTTGGTGGCTCAAAATCAACATAAACTGGCAGAGAAAACAAAGAATCAGCTTCGTTTTTCACAGATATCGCTTCAGCTAAATTTTGCGTAGAAACAAGCTGCACTCTGTAGCCCGACATTTCTATAAATTCTTTATTTAAAGCTGTTGGGTCAGATTTAAAGACCTCATCATCGGCATAAAGAATTTGCTTAAATTCTTTATGTTTGTAGTTTTTCCTGATTTTTGAAGGATCTAAAAATTCTTGCTGGATTACTTGAGAAAAACACGAAACAGTAATCACGAATGCAAAAACAAATGTCCTGAGTTTGATCATTATTAAATCTCTCCTAGGGTTTCGCTTTTGATCCAGCCTAGCTTATCATCAAAATAAGAAATATACATCCAGGTATTTTCAATATTCTTATTTAGCTTTACTTTACTACCTTCATGCAGAACAAACAAGATTTTAGAATCTTCGTCTGGTTCAGAATAAATATTGACCGTATTTTCTAATATGATGGCGTAATTTTGGTCTTTACGCGTTGTATAAGCATCTAAAGCAAGAGCAGAAAACGATAGTATTAAAAGCAAAGCAATAGATCTAATTGTCCATGCTAAGCGAGATTTCTTTTTTGAGCCGGCTTTCAAACGGTATCTTATAAATGCCAAAAGCAATAGACTTACAAAAAGGATGAGGCCAATATAAAAAACGAGATCAGCAATATTAACCCGCGAACGCAATGATCTATACCATTTAAATAAAGGAAAAACATCGGGAAGAATAACTTTATCGATCAAGCGTTTTTCGGCAATTTCCAGATTATAGATAATATCTTCTTGCCCGGGTGCCAAGATCTTTGCTTTTTCCCAGTATCTAATCGCATTGCCCAGCTCACCCTGACGATAATAAGCATTCGCAAGATTATAATATAATTCCCAGGAAACTTTTCCCTGAGATATCAATTCTTGAAAAATATCGATGGATTTATCATAGTCCTCGGCAACAAAGGCAGATATCCCTGATTTAAAGATCATTTCTCTTTCAAGATCATTGGCAAAAAGCGTTGATATGCTTAGCATAACAAAGAGTATGACCAAAAATTTCTTACTCATACAAGCTCCATTTTTTCTACCATGCTTAAACATTGATCTTTCAGTTCATTTAATTGTGCATGAGAAATAGATCCTGGTGCATATTTATAGGTTTCTATCGTTTTTATAATATCCGTCAATTCAGGATAGGCAAATTTTCTGATGTTTTTATCTTCTATATATTGCAAGAACGAGGCTTCAATGATCCCAAGCACTTCTGAGCTTTCCATTTTATCGTTAATTTTTTGCATTTCTGCGATTATATTCTTAAAAGCATTTTTATAGCGAATTGTCTCCATATTCTTTTTTCTATAGATTCTGTACAGCTCACAAAATACAAGCGATAAAATCAATCCAAGGGAAATATAGTAGAAAGTCCATATTCTGCTGTTTTTCAATGGATCTTCATTTAGCAGGTAGCTTCTCCGTTCTTCCATTTGCAAGAAACGAATATCTTTAGAGAGTAACCGTACTTCTTCGGGAGTAAGCGTCGATCTATAATCACCTTCAAGCTCGTTATGAGATAGTACCTTGAGAACAGGAAGCTCTCCTCTTAAGGTGACATACTGTTTTTTTCTTGGGGAAAAATAAGTAAAAAGTATATCGTCAAATCTATATACGCCGGGTGTAGATGGAATTAATACATATTCCCAATAACGTTTGCCGACATAATCATTGTTTTTAAGTGTGTACTCATCCTTAACTTTAGGTTCAAACACCTCGAATTCATCAGCAAAAGCCTGACTGGGAAAAGTGAAATGATCCATATTTCCATGTCCGGATAACTCTACTCTGAGAGCAGTCGCTTGATTTTCTTGTATCATTGTCGAATCGATGCTAACACTCATTTTAAATTCACCAATTGCTCCACTAAAAGCAGCACCGGAATGATCGGGTAATTGTAAGATATTCACTGTATCTAGGGGAGAAACAATATTTATATCTTTAGTGCTGGAACCGAAAAATGGATCATTGAAAAAAGACCTGCTTTGCTCACGCGATTTAATAGCTATCCTAAAGGCTTTTACAGGTAAGATTTTTCTTCCCGGCTGGGTAGGCGTTAGAGTTAAACTTGCAATATTTGCTACAAGATATTCTTTGCCATTGATTATGCGTTTGCTTGCTGCCGGCGAAGAATTCTTTTTAAATTGATCAATAATAAAACCTTCAAGTCTTGAAACGGGATTTGTTGTGTAGTTTACAACATTTTCGGCTGTAAATAATTGATAATCAATAGTAAATGTTTCCCCTTGATAAAACTCGTTCTTTTTTAGTTCGGTTTGAATAAAAATATCAGGCATGCTTCCTGTTCCGGCATCCCCGGAAACACCGTTTTTTGAAATATTGACAAAAAACGCATCTGTTTGATAGACTTTATTCTTGATCTTGAATTGATATTCAGGAATTTTAATTCGACCGCTTTTAAGCGGAATGAGGTCATAAGAAAGTGTATTACTGGATGTAGATTTACCATTTACCCAAGAAAAGTTCTGTGAGGAATAAGGACCTCCAACGATGGAAAATGTATCTTCTAATTTTAGGTCCACGCTTCGAGGTGCATTTTTAATATCCTCAAAAGAAAAAGTGATCTGAACTTCTTCTTGCATTGTAAAATTTGTTTTAGAAAAACTACAAGTAATTTTTTGCCCCCACAAAACTCCTGTGCTCAAGATCAATAAGATCAGCATAGTATTTTTAATGTAGTTTACCATTCTTTACTTCTCTTAACCCTTTTTGACTTAGCTTTACTTAAGATAAGTTTTTTCATGGATTCTTTTTCATCTTCTTTCATGGAATTCAGGATATTTTTTGCCTGTTCTTTAGTCACATCTTCTGCTTTCAGATCATCTTCAGTTAATTGAGATTGCTGCTGATTTTGCTCTGGCTGCTGATCTTGTTCTGGGTCTTGCTGATTTTCTTGACCCTCTTGATCCTTATTTTCCTGCTTCTGCTCATTTTGTTCTTTGTTTTCCTGAGAGTCTTTATCCTCGTTATCAGACCCTTCGCCTTGGTCTTGCTCCTGTTGTTGTTGCTGTTCTTGCATCATTTGTTGTATGTGTTCATACATTATTTTTGGATCAGGACTTTCAGGATCGTAGATCATCGATTTTTTAAAATTATCTAATGCCTCTTCGGTTTTTTCTTGCTCAAGAGAGATCTGACCAAGATTATAATAGGCTTTCGCTAATTGTTCATCGTCCTTAGATGCCAGACTTTGCTTTAATAAGGATTCAGCGATCTCAAAATCCTTTTCAGCCATGGCAGAGGTGCCACGATTATATAATATCTTTTCATTATCGGAATCTTTATTTAATCGCGCCTCATAGTAGTCAGAAGATTTTTTATAATCTCCCTTATAAAAGGCCTTTAAACCGGGATCTTTAGCTAAAAGCAGAGAAAAACTCAAACAGAGAATGAGTAAAAAATTTTGACTCTTATTTTTCTTTGATCTTCTCATAGCTTATACTATCCAAAATATACATTGTCACTTTATTTTTGAACTGATGATTTTTTTCGGCCATCTTTAGAATATTCTTGGTAAATATCTACATTGTTTTTAAAAAATTCAAGTATTACTTTCATCAATGCATTTCTTTCTTCTTCAGACTTTATACATTCAAAAGGAAAGCCAAGAACAAAACTTTTATAATCTTCTCCACTATAAGCAACGCCGGCAGAAACATTATTCTGGGAATACCTGAGCACAGTTAAAGCGCCACTGTTATTTGCCGGGACAATAGCATCAGGATTTTCACTTCCGTAAATTTGGGGATCAAAACCGGTGACAAACTCATAGCTATCATTCTTGCCAAATAAAGCATTATTTGTTGAATGTACCTTGCCCTCATTTACTGCGCGATCTGTCATCCAACGATATTTTAATACTTTTGAAGCGAAATTGACCTTTGATGTATCATCTAAAAGATCAGTTCCAATATATGCTCCACTTACAAAGACATTTCCTCCTTTTGAAGTAAAGTCTTTGACCACCGTCATAAATTCTTTTGGAAAAACTCTGAAACGTGGTTTTTTAAATTCTTTTGGCCAAGGTGTGGCCTTTTGTTCACCATAGATAATATCCATGAATTTATAATTTTCAAGATCGATCACAGCATCGGATACAGCCTCATCTGAAGCTGAATCAAATGAATAACCTGCCGCTATAATGGCCTTACCATGCAATGCCGGATAATCCTTGCTATTACCGATAAGGACCTCAGATTCCATATCTGCATACGATGCGCCGTTACCGGGGGAATCATCGTCTAACCATTTGGAGTTGGCATCAAAATCATATTGAGAACCTGTATAGGCAAGATCGTAAACATCTGCCACACTTTTTTCCCAGGAATCCATAAATCCAAGATATTTGTCTGTTTCAATTCTTGCAGGTCCCGATACTCTGTCAAATCCATTAACGACCAATACTTTTTCACGATTGGGTAAATTACAGACAGAGACGATCTCCGAAGGAAAACTTTCGCCACCTTCATTTAAGGCAGTAACCTTGAAACTGTAAATTACGCCATCGTCAACAGAGGGTATCATACATTGCTCACCATGAATAAGGATACCGTCATCCCATCCGCCTTCATCTTTACGCGTATAGACCATATATTTCTCAGGACTTGCACTTGCTTCAAGAGGGTCGTGCTGAGCTTTCCATTTAATTCTGATCACTTTCCCGTGTAAAACTTCAGCAGCCAGATGAGTTGGTGGCAAGGGTTGTACAACATAATCAAAATTATATTGAGCAGACATGTATCTTAACATGCCTTTATAAATAGCACGAGAAGCATCAAAACGGAATTGTGGATCATTCCCGAACTTCATATCTAGAAAATTGTGATGCGATAATAATTCTAAAAGCACCGTAGGAACATTGGGTCGCCACGCCTCACTATAAGAAGCATCCCACATATCACGGCGGTTCCAGGCGGGATCGTATTTTGCTTTTATATCTTCATCAATCTGTGTTTGGATCAGATCGGCTAAGTCACGACTAACATAACGCGATTGCCCATCGGGAAAAGTTAATTCAGGGGAATTATTTGGATCATCCCAATCGGTTTTTCCCCCTTTGCTTGAATAGATCAATAAAGTGCCTACAACTGTATCGTTCCGGGTTACGCCGGCGTCTGTATGGAATGCCAAAGACATATCGATGGGAATGCCCAATCCATGTGCTTCACGGTCCGCTGTTGGACCAAAGGGAGCACCTTTAAGATAATTTACCCATTCTCCACGACTTTTATAATCATCATTATAATCGACAGTATCCTGATGGATATTATATACCATTTCCGGCATACCTGCGTATTGGAGGTAATAACGAGAAGCTTCTACCCAGCGTGGACGACCTGATACCAGCCCATTTCTCTCGATATCTCCCATTCCCCCACCAAACTTTATAGCGTCTGTTGTAATATATTTATTTTGACTTAAACGATTTGCTTTAACAACGACCTTATTGTCTCCACCTTCAAGAAATTTGAATTTCCCTAAAAATACCCAGGTTTCTCCACCTATCTGCTGATTTACCAAAAATTCACTGCGCCCACCGGCATGATATACGGTGTATTTGGCATCATCCACATTTGCAGGATGATGATGATAAGATACATATACGGCATATTCACCGGTTTCAGGAATATTTGGACTGTATTCTGCGTAAGCAAATTGGTCATTTGCAGCCATGCGGCGGTATGTTCCCATTTCAAAAGGGTTGTCACCTGTTGTATAAGGTTTTTCTCCAACAGCAAAGCCGGTTTCTCCTTTAGTCCATCGGCCAACTTCCGTGTATCCACTTTTCGGGTCATCGTTATCAACAATTACTTCATTTTTATTAAAGTCTCTTTCTCTAGGCAAGAATGCATTAGCGCCTGCATTTTCGAGCATAGGAACCAAATACTGAAGCACAAAAGCCGTAGGGAAAATATCTTCAACTACCTGAAAATTTCTGGCGCGTTGCCATTCCCAACGATGCAAGGAGTTTTCATAATACCAGCCATGCGAATGCCAAAGAGCAATATGTCGTCCATATAAGCCCTTAGAAGGGACAAAGGGTTTGGAATTATTACGAACAAGAGGTTCTTTTCTGTTTACTAATATGGGCATTTTTGTGGAATCACGTTTAGCAGGATCTTCGATAAAAAAATTGGGTACTAATTGTTCAATAGCCACACCCGTTGAATAAATTTTCAGCTCATAATCTTTAAAAGGGCTGCCAAGCTCAAAGCTTAAATTCTTATACATATTTTCTACGCCCAATTCACGGAAAGGTCTTCTTGCGAAATATTTATCAAAATAAAGCTCGAGTGTTTTTTCTTTTTTGTCTAAAAGCAAAGAATCTAAATGTGTATATGAAACAATATCGACGTCTTCAAGTCTATCTTTTTTACAATTATCAAGAAATATTTGAGCAGCAACATAAGCCTGCTGTAACCTGCGTCCATCCTTACTGTATTTTTCAGGAATATCTTTTTTTGAAAAAGCTTGTGAGCTACCGGCACAAGAGATCACCATCAAAAGCGTGAGGAGCAACAGTCCGTAACTTATCATGCGTTTCATTCGCGTACTTACCTTTCTTTTATTTTTCCAATAAAATGATCAAAGATCATTTTAGTATGTTCTTTGTCTTTTGTTCTCTCAGGGTGCCACTGAAGTCCTAGAATATATCGTTCACCAATATATTCTATGGCTTCGATTACACCATCTTCAGCCCGGGCAACCACTTCAAAACCCTCGACCGGAGGATGTTCCATGATAGCCTGATGATGATTGGAATTTACATTAATACTTCCCTCTTTGAAAATGCTTTTTAGCCATTTTCCACCTTTTATTTCAACACTATGCTCTGTATCGCCTCTCTTTTCGTGATAAGGGGCGTTTGGCAAATGCTGAATAAGCTTTCCACCATGGGCAATGGCAAGAAGTTGATGGCCGGCACATATACCTAAAACCGGGATATCTGTGTTTTGAATGACTTTTTTTACAAGAAGACTATCAGTATCAGCTCGTCTGTTATGCATAGGTTCAACAGATTTATCTATTTTATCACCATACATATATGAAGGATAATCCGCACCACCTGTAAAAAGCATGCCATCAAGATTCTCAATATAAGCATCAAGCTCATCCTCTGAAGGATTGCAAGGGAGTATAAAGGGCAATCCACCGGCTGCAAACACTGCATTAATATAGTTTATTGGCACTTTATACCATTTATGGGCAGTTTCCATATAACTGGAATTAATACCAATGATAGGGCGATTAGATCTTTCTTTCATTTCAATGTATCCTTTGCTGATATACATAGTTTAATCGTGTTTTAATGTTCCCGAAAAACATCAAGACGTATGAAGTATGGAGATAATATCGAGAATATATATTAGAGACCATTTTTCTCTTGAGTACTTACTGCTAACTGGCCTCTGTTCACTAATCACTTTACTCTCTAGGTTCTGCTCTCTGGTCCAAGTCCTTAGGTCTTTCGCTCTTGTTTTTTTGCCGCGGGGAAAAGCACATTGTTTAATATCAATCTATAGCCCGGACTATTCTTGTGCAGATCCAGATTCGTAGGTGGATCTCCTACATAATGACGGTAATCTTCGGGGTCATGGCCGGCGTAGTAAGTAAAAGTTCCTTTGCCAACATTTCCGTGAATATATTTAACCCTTTCAGTATTCTTGGTCTCACCCATAATAAGCACATGTTTTTTAATTCTATCACGATGAAAAGAGGTCGTTTGCCCCATAAAACCCTTGATCAAAGATTCATGGTTTTGAGTCAGCATACATGGAATAGGGTCAAATTTTGCAGAGAATTCAAATAGCGAGAAATAATCGCGCGAAGGATCAAGGCTCAAAGGCTTATTAGAAGGCGGGACATCAATATTAGAGTATTCATAAATATGGGGATCAGTTATTAATGAAAAATCTGTAAAAGCATAGGTATTGTTATAATTCAATTTGCTGGCATAATTTGGATCAACCGGGTCATGATCAAAAACAGGATGACATATATCGGTCTCTGCTGCCGCTAAGGCAATTTCGTAGGAATCCGTTGCTGAACACATTGCAAACAAAAACCCACCGGCTTTTACATAAGAATCTATTTTAAGAGCAACTGCCAGTTTTAGTTTGGAAACTTTAGCAAAGCCCATTTCGGCAGCTAAAGCCTCCTGTGTCTGCTGCTCTTCAATATACCAGGCAGCATGTCTGTAATTTCCATAGAATTTACCGTATTGACCTGTAAAGTCTTCGTGGTGAAGATGTAACCAATCATATTTGCTCAGGTCGCCATTTAAAATTTCCCTGTCGTAGATCTTTGTATAAGGGATCTCTGCATAAGTTAAAACCATGGTAACAGCATCATCCCATGGAAGTTTATTGGATGGTGTATAAACTGCTATGTCAGGTGCTTTTTCAAGCAAGACAACCGACATATTATTCATTTCGATCTTTTGATCAATGGCTGCCCGATCTGCTGAAGATATTTTCTCCAAACTCACAGCCCGTAAGAGACACTCTTTTTCAATATCTTTATGATAATCCACATAAAAGGCTCCACCGCGATAATTCAGCAGCCATTCAACATCCACACCATTTTGCAAGGCATAAAAAGCAATGCCATAAGCCTTTAAATGATTGCTCTGAGAATTATCCATGGGGATCAATATCCCTGCCTGCAAAAGGCTAAAGATAAATAAAAATATCACTGTAATTTTTCTTGTCAATTTCATGCTGAGAATTTATAAATAAAATTTTACAATTAATAGTGAATATTTTCTGAATACTATATATGAGCATAATAAGTTTTTTTCAATATTCTTAAGATAAAGCCTCAGGCCAGTCATTTTATTCTTCCTCATTCGATCTTTATTTTATATAATAGCGTATGAAAAAAATATTATCTAAAATCATTCTCCTCGGACTCATAGTTATTATGGGCCTGCTACTGCTTTCTTGTGAAAGTATTCCTACAACGGATATTTGTGTCAGTATTCCACCACAAGCTTATCTCGTAAAGCGTATTGCAGGTAAAGAAACCCCTGTGACCATTATGATCCCACCCGGATCCGCTCCCCCAACTTATGCGCCCACAGCAGCTCAGATAAGATCCTTACACGAATGTAAATTATATATCAAAAATGGACATCCGGACTTCCATTTTGAGCAAAAACATGTTAATCCTTTTTTGAATGAACATCCCGAGATCCTGACAGTTTCCATGGCAGATAAAATGAATATCATTCCCGGAGACGCACACATTTGGTTGTCACCCTTGTTTATGAGGACAGCTGCCAATCGTATTTATGCTCAGCTACTGACATTATATCCCCACCGTGAAGCTGAATTAAAATCGAATCTTAATAGATTAGTAAGAGATATAAATATCCTGGATCGTGAATTAATAGGAAGTCTCAAAGATATACAAGGTGCAGAATTCCTGACCTTACATCCTTCTTGGGGATATTTCGCCAGAGATTATGGGATTAAGCAAATTTCTATCAGGCATGAACACAAAGGACCATCTACCCAACAACTTGCAAAACTGATGGAACATGCAAAAGAGAATAATATCCATGTTATATTTGTCCAAAAAGAGTTTTCCTCGGAGCCATTAGAGCTGATCGCTAAAGAAATAGGTGCTGAGGTGATAGCACTGGATCCACTTAATGAAAACTGGCTGGAAAATATGAGAAATACCGGGGAGGCTCTCAAAAAGGCTATGTATGTCCGCTAAACCTGCTCGTTTAATACTTTATATTGCCTTTCTCGTCAATATCTTTATTTTCGGTTCATCCTGGATATTTAACAAAATGGTACTGCAAGAGGGCGCTGGTCCTCTTTGGGCCACGACTATAAGGCAAAGCATTGGCGCCTTAACACTTATATTGATCCTCTTGATCAAGCGACCAAAATTCAAGCTCTCTCAGCGACATATCATTCTAATAATTATCTATGCTTTATTTATGATGGCACTCAGCCATCTTTTTTCTTTTCAAGGGCAAAAATATATTGACGCTGGACTGGCAAGTATTGTTTTTTCTTTTTTCCCTTTAGCTGTTGCACTCTTTTCCTCAATTTTAATGCCTAAAAAAGAGCCTTTTACCATAAAAAAACTCATAGGTTTATTGATAGGACTTATGGGTATTATCCTCCTGTTCTACGCTCAAGATATTCTTGGCGGAGGAAAAGCAGAAATCCTGGGTATTATGTTCATACTTTTTTCGGTTCTAACCAATGCCTTCCCAAATGTTATTATCAAGCGCGATGGTGAAGATCTTCATCCTTTAATACTGAATACTTTTGGCATGGCGCTCGCCGCGATTTTACTTGTGATATTTACCTCAATAGTCGAAGGTCCTCCGGATTTTACCTTTACCCCAACATTCATTCTTGCAGAACTTTACCTGGGTATTATTTGTTCTGCTCTTGGTTTTTTCCTCTATTTTTGGCTTCTACAACATGTCTCTGTCTTAAAACTCTCGCTTTCAGCCTATCTCACGCCTTTGGTCGCTATTTTCCTTGGATTTATTTTTTATAATGAAATTCTGACACTAAATCATTATATTGGCATGTTATTGATCTTCATGGGGATCTTTATTACGGAATTTAAATTTCGAGGTAAGCATGCAAATAGTGACTTACGACGCTAAAGTCGGGAAGCTTTACATAGCAAGAAAAAACAACATTCTTCTGGCTATCTCTTATTCCCCATTTAAAGACGATTATCTCAAGAAATTAACAAGTGAAAGCTCAATTAAAATTAGTGGCAATGATGCTAATACGCTTATAGATCAATTAAATGCATATTTTTCAGGCAAGAATTTTGGATTCTCCGTGCAAATGGAACTTCGGGGAAGTGAATTTCAGAAGAAAGTCTGGCTTGCATGTGCAAAGATCCCTTATGGAAAAACAAGATCTTATGCTGAGCTTGCTAAAGCTATTGGAAATCCTAAAGCTACGCGCGCAGTCGGAACAGCTCTGGGTAATAATCCCATTTCAATTATTATACCTTGTCATAGAGTTTTACGCTCTAATGGTGAAATGGGCGGATATGCTGGCGGATTGGATGTTAAACGCAAACTTCTTGCTCTAGAACAGGAGAATAATTGAAATGATTGAAGACTGCAGATCGCAAATTGTTGATCTTTAATCGAATTGAGAATTAGAGCTGTGTCATCTCGGCCGAAGCCGAAAGATCTATTCATGAGATAGAAAGCTTAAAATAATGGCAGACTGCAGATCATAAATTGTTGATCTTTGATCGATTGGAAATCTGAGAT
>CAZNFT010000026.1:17095-25805 GCA_964572745.1 uncultured bacterium | reverse complement strand
GAATAATTTACCTCAAAAACAAAACCCCCATCTTGCGATGATGGTTGAATAATATTTATAAAGATTTATTTAAACGCAAAACATGATAAAGCGCATGATATCCAGAATAGTATCTGCTTCAAAACGGGTTGTGTAAGCATCAATGGGCTTGGCTCCGGGATATTGAGCTGCACGGAAGGCGAGAGGATGTTTTGTATAGCGTGTATCTAAAATAAAATGGTCGGGTACTTCAAGGGAAAAAGATTTTAGATCTTTCTTGAGAGCTTTTTCTAGGCCTGCCTTGATCGCTGGAATAGTCATCTTTGGATTATTGCTTAGCGTTGCATTACCTGTTCCGGAAATAGTGGGAACGGTCACGATTTTAGCTTCCATTTTTGTAGATAATTTACAAATGCCTTCATCCCCGGAAAGAAAGACTGAAGGGACACCATGTGATCTTGCAACAAGCGAATGCAACATAAATTCGGAACAGATCTCACCGTTCAAAGTCATTTGGTGGATCATTTTAGAGCTCATTGTGTGGGCTAAAGGATTTTCCTTGGATCCGGAGGGGGAATGATAAGCGATATAGGCGATAGCATCAAAAGATTCATCAATACCCCAAACCATGGAATAAGGATGGCGACTCCAATTGCGGATGAGTTTTACTTCTTTTGGAAGATCCCCGATGCGCAAATTTCTTCCGGAATCATGGGCATCTTTCACCACAATCTCAGTGGCACCTGCAGCTAATGCTCCTTCACAAGCCGCAAGGACTTCTTTTGTCATCTGTTCGCGAAATTCTGCGTAATCAGGATTGGTTTTAGTTGTTTCGGACCAGGAGTTTATTCCGGTTACGCCTTCAATATCGGCGGAAATGAATAAGCGCATACTTATTCGTCCTCTCCAATTTCTAAATCGCGAAATTTTTCGTCATCTTCTAAATCGCGTAACTCTTCGTCATCATCGAAATCAAGTTTTGGATTATTTAGCAAAAATTTGTCCAAGAGAAATTTACTTGCAATTCCCAAGCTTGCTAATACAAAACCTGCGATGACCAGTTTTCTACTATTTTTCATCTATTGCCTCCGGTAGTTTTAACAAATATACTAAAAAGTGGCATATTAACAAAGTAAACAGTTTAAGAATTTGCTTTTTTATTTATTCTCTTAGCCATTTTGTTTCCATTTTTAAGATGCTGTCGCCATTCTTCTTATTTATAAGGTGGTGAATGATTTTGTAGGAGTTTTTTCGGGCGATCACGTCGCATTGCGATTCCAAAATATCCCCATAAAATGCTTGTCCTTTAAATGTGATCTGAGCATCTTTGAGTTTGTGAGTCTCCAATGTTTCCATGGGGACACTTTCGATGGCCATTTCGACCAAGGCGCGATTTGTAACATGGCGATTGAAATCTATATCATGCTTGCGACTAAGTATTTTTTGTGAATGATCGACCTTCTTGGGAAGTTTAAGGGAGGGAAAATCATCATCGATGGCTCTTTCGCTAATAAGTGAATCCTCAAAAAACAGATGTTCCTCCACATTGACGATTTTCTTGCTTTTGATATCGTAAATAACAAAAGATGAGGTCATGCGGGCAAGAATTTCGCCATCGGGCCTTTCCATTGTGTATTCGCGAAGCGTGAAAACCCCCTCGTGTTTAGATGGCCAGGTTTTGAGGATGACGCTTTCATTATAGCGAGGATATTTTTCTATAGAAAGGTGGTAGCGCGATAACATCCAGGTCAATCCGCGTTTTAATAGGTCAAGAATACCGGCGTTCAGCTCTGCTGCGTGCTCGGCCGCGATATCTTGCATGTAGTTTAAAAGTGATGAATATGTTAGTTTAAGGTCGCTTCCACACTCGTATTGATGAATGGTATATTTTTTTTGGTATTTCATGTTAACTCCTGTGTTGGGATAATTTATTATTAATACTCAAGAAGAAAAAGAGAATTATTTAATGAAAGGCAGGAAAAGAGCTAGCTCTTCGTGGAAGAATAGAGAATTATTCTATTTTATACAACATTTCTTCCAGTGAAAGTGACATGCGAAATTATTTTGAAGGAGTGGAGTGAGAATTCCTTGGGTCAGTATTACTTTAGAAAAATATATTGATGAGAATTTTATGATATCTCATATATATAACACCCGGTCCTGATATTTCGGGTGGAGATAGGAAAAGATTAAAGAAAAATAAAGTATATGAAAATTGACCTGATATGAAAAAAGCGCAATGAATGCGCTTTTTTATTCTATTATTACACGAGCAGTCGGCAGTCTATTTATGACCCCGCCAGCCTAGAAATCTAGATGTATAATTTTTTACCTTCTTCTTCAAGTACGGCTCTTAAGGCACCATCGTACTTAGCGAGCCTTTTGCGTGCTTCGTTAGCATCCACATCCAGGACAACCATTACAAGAGCAGTTTTGACGCTACCTTTAGCTTCGATGAGCTTTGCCATAGCATTATCGTAGTCTGTATCGGTGCAGTGACGAATAATTCTTGCGCCGCGATCCCAGAGTTTCTTGTTGGTTGTCATAAGATCAACCATCAAGTTGCCGTAGGTTTTATTCATTTTGATCATAGAAGCAGTTGTGATCATATTTAAAATAAGTTTTGTTGCTGTTCCTGCTTTCATGCGGGTTGATCCGGTGACAACTTCGGGACCTACAATGGATTTGATCATATAATCAACATCGTCGGTTTTTTCGAATTCGTTACAGACCAATAAACCTGTTGTTCCGCCTATCTCTTTTGTGCGTTTTAAGGCAGCGTGAACATAATCTGCCATACCGCTTGTGGTAATACCAAGCAAACAATCTTTTTCGGTAATACCGCGTTCATCAACAATGCGATAACCTTCTTCAGCATCATCTTCAGCGCCTTCGACAGCTGTTACAAGAGCTGAAAGACCGCCACACATGATGCCCTGGACCAATTCAGCCGGTGCTGAGTAAGTAGGGGGGATTTCTGAAGCATCTAAAACACCCAAACGGCCACTGGTGCCGGCACCAATGTAAAATAAGCGACCACCGCGTTTCATTGAATCTACAACAGCATCAACAAAAGCTTCGATCTGGGGGATTGCTTTTTCAACGGCATAGGGAACTGTTTTATCTTCGTTGTTAATAGTAACAAGAATTTCAGCTGTGTTCATCTGATCAATGTTATTACTGCTCTGGTTCTGTTGTTCGGTTGCTTTGTCACTAATTTGCTTCATTTTATTCCTTTTTTTATTCTTCAAAATGGGTTATTATTTTAATATGAAAATTGCTTTAATACAAGTGAATAAAATGATTAAGAAATACCTTTCGACAATAATAATTTTAAGCCTAATCTTCTCTCTAATAAGTGCCCGGGAATTAGCTGCCTCCTTTGATCTAAGGAATGTTGATTCTCTTTCCTTTGTTAGTCCGGTCCGTTTACAGCAAGGTGGAACGTGCTGGGCTCATGCAGTGATGGCCTCTATGGAAAGTAATATGATGCGCACAGAGATGTGGGATATGTTTATGCAAGCTCAGGCGCCTGACCTTGCCGAATATCATTTAGATTGGTGGAGCGGATTTAATCTATACTACAATGAGGATCTTGGTTTTTCTCCTGCCCAAGGCCTGGAAGTCCACATGGGCGGCGATTATCGTGTAGCTTCTGTTTATTTTTCACGCGGAGATGGCGCGGTTTTACACAGTGACGCACCAAGTTATGAAGATCCTCCTTCTCGTTGGGAAAGTCATTATACTTATTATTATCCACGACATATAGAATGGTTTACTTTACAAGATGATCTGAGCAATCTTAGTGATCTTAAGCGCGTGATCATGGATCATGGAGCTGTAGGAACCTGCATGTATGTGGGGATGGAGTTTCTTGATGACTCAACAAATGGTTCTTTTTATCAGCCGCCATCAGATCTGAATGACCCTAATCATGCTATCGCTATTGTCGGATGGAATGATACTATTACTACGGCTGCCCCTTTTCCCGGTGCTTGGTTATGCAAAAATTCCTGGGGAGAAGGCTGGGGCGCTAATTGGCAGGGGAATGGATATTTTTGGATATCTTACTATGATAAACATGCGGCAAGGCACCCCGAAATGGGTTTTATTTCATTTAGGGATGTAGAACTCATGGATTATGATAAGATCTACTATCACGATTATCATGGCTGGCGAGATGAGCTTGAAGATATTGATGAAGCAGCAAATATTTTTGTGGCGGGGGGAAATGATACCCTTACAGCTGTCAGTTTTTTTACTGCAGCTGATTCAGTAAATTATAGGGTAAATATTTTCAGAGGAGGTAAAAAAGCCATCAATACAGATCCTGTTTTTTTTCAAGAAGGCTTTTTCGCTCGCACAGGTTTTCATACAGTAGATCTGAGAGAAGAGATAGCTTTAGCTAAAAATGATTCTTTCATTGTTTCTTTAGTTTTTGACAGATGTGCTTATCCCTATGACAAGACTTCTGAAGTCCCGGTCTTATTGGATATTCCAAATCTTTACAAAAGAGCATCAATTATAAAAACAGTTCCTTCAATAGCAGACAAAAATGAGAGCCTGTTTAAAGTTTTTGGTCAGTGGTTTGATTTACAATATTTGAACGAAAGTGCCAATTTTTGTATTAAGGCTTTAGTCAAACAAGAAAAGGTGGAGTCAGCCCTTCAATCCTCAGCTCAAGGTAACTCATTTTCAATATATCCCAATCCTTCTTCAGGAAGAATATCTTTGAGCTTTGATTTACCTGCGTCGGCAAAAGTTAAAATATCACTTTACGATCTGAGAGGGAATCTTATAAGGGTTGTGGAAAACAAGACTTATTCTTTGGGATACAATCTTGATTTTATTGACCTTTTAGACTTGTCCAATGGCTTATATATATGTGTTTTTGAATTAGATGGTAAAATTGCCGATAAACAAAAAATTATGGTGTTTAGATGATAAAACGCTTTTCCCTAATGCTTGTTCTCTTGTTTTCTATCTTGATTGCCGGTGAATATAGTTACGAATTCAATTTTTCCCGACCCGATTTCGTTCAAAAAAACGGTCATTTTCTTTTAGAAATGGAAGGATGTATGCAAGGAGGTGTAGGGGGTGAACCTTTACTACCCCATCATGCATTTTCAATATTATTGCCTCCGGGTGAAACTTTGGGGTCTATCGAGTTAAAAACTTTTAATAAAAGATCATATCCTCTTATGCTTGAGCTTTTGCCCAAGCAGCCGGATAGGCCACTTTCTATGGGAAAAAGCGGAAAATTTTTCAAAAAAGAACTTATTTATGAGCAAGAAAAATATCTTTCAAGAAATATTAAGGCGGATGTACAATACTTAGGCGGAGCAGCTATAGTAAGTGGAGCAATTATTCCCATGGAATATTTTCCAAAGCAGAGAAAGATAGATCTGAGTGAAAAACTTGAACTAATAATTAAGACCATTCCCAATGGCCAAGGGTTAAAGCTGAATGCAAATTCTATAGAAAAACTAAAAAGTTTTATAAATAATCCCGAAATCCTTAATGAATATCTTGTATCAACTATCGATGAAAGCGAAAGTATGCTGATAATCTCTTCGAAAGAATACGAAACGGTATTTGATACATTGATTGCCCATTATGCTAAATATGGTATCAGAACCGAGTTTATGCCGATTTCAGATATTTATAAAAATTATTCCGGTATTGATACGCCGGAGATCATACGAAATGCCATCAAGGAATTTTATATACAAAATGGTCTGGATTATGTTTTAATTGGTGGAAATACCGGCATCGTTCCCACAAGAGGTCTGTCTTGTGAGGTTAATTCCGGAGGAGAAATACTGAGTTCGGATAATATTGCTTCGGATCTTTATTATGTAGCTTTAGATGGCAATTGGGATAGTAATGGCAATGGTATTTATGGAGAATATAACGACAGCACAGGTTTTGATGAGGCTGATCTTTTCCCTGAATTATCTATTGGTCGTTTCCCTGCAGCGAACCTTGAAGAAATGCAGAATATGATCAATAAGAGCCTAAGATATCAACTTTCTCCCATTGTTGATGAAATGGATAAACATGTATTTTTTGGAGAGTTTCTTTATCATGACCCCTTGTCTTGGGCTTCCGATTATATGGAATTGCTCATTGGATATAGAGAAGACAACGGCTATAAAACTCAAGGTCTGCCTGAGAATCTAAGAATTACTAAATGGTATGATGAGGATAGTCTGAGTTTTTGGAATGAAGCAACAGTCAAAGAAGAATTGGCTTCCGGTTATTCGTTTTTACATCACGATGGTCATGCAAATACCGATTATATGATGAAATTTAGCTATCATGAGCTCAATGATTCAGACTTTGTTTCCGTAAACGGAATAGATCACACTAGGCCTATATTCTATAGTCATGGGTGCAATTGCGGTGGTTTTGATCTGCCTAATTGTATTGCAAGTAAGATCGTCACCTCGCCTTATATTTCTGTGGGTGGTGTATTCAATTCAAGATACGGCTGGTTTAACGAAGGACAGACTGAAGGTCCTTCCATCCATCTTCACCGCGAATTTGAGAACGCGATCTATGGTCAGCATTACACACATTTTGGAAAAGCTCTCACTTTATCAAGAATTGCTACAGTGCCTTGGGTTACAGCCCTTGGTCAACATGAGCAAAATGCTTTAAGATGGAATTTTTATACTATCAATGTGTTGG
Source organism: uncultured bacterium (assembly GCA_964572745.1). Taxonomy (GTDB): domain Bacteria; phylum Fidelibacterota; class Fidelibacteria; order Fidelibacterales; family Fidelibacteraceae; genus M50B103. The sequence goes on along the minus strand of CAZNFT010000026.1, from coordinate 19,133 downwards.
GCGATCCGGCGATGAGAATATATTCTCAACGACCTGTTGAAGCTGAAATCAATTACGATTTGAGTCAATTGCATTTAGCACAAATCAAAGCACAGATCTTTAAAGATGGCTATGCTATGGAAAACGCCGGTTTAGCTGTTCTTGATACAAGTGGACAGCTTTTAGCTTTTGCAGAAAGTGATGCAAGTGGCAGCGTAACGGTCAATTTGCCCACAGCACCACTTGATGGCGAAGTATTGACGTGTTATGTTAGCGGTGAAAATATTTTACTTAGTGACACGACAATTGTATCTGCAAAAAGCTCCATCGATCCGCTAGATTCCTATGCTTTGCTTTCAACTTATCCCAATCCGTTTAATCCCGATGTCACGGTGTCCTTTTCTATCCCGGAAGAATTGGATGTTAACATTAATTTATATGATATGAGCGGTAAGTTTGTTGATAAAGTATTTAGTAATAAAAAAAGAGCAGGAACATACGAGATAGTTTATCATGCAAAAGACTTGCCATCGGGCATATATTTATGTCGAATGGATTTGGGTAAGACTGCTATTACAAGAAAAATAATATTACTTAAGTAAAGGAAGCGAGCATAATGTACAGTCCATTTATATGCGGAAAAAAAGTAGATCTCTGTCCGCTAAGCGATGCAGATATTGAGATCTTGAAAAAAGGTTACAACGATCCGAATGTCCGGGATGCCATGTTCATGTATTTCCCCCTTAATGAAGAAGATACAAAAAACAAGATAGACTGCATGTCGAAAAACGAGAATGCCATAAATCTGATGATGGTAGATAAAGAAAGCAAAAAGTCCATAGGTCATATCGCTTTGGTTCGTCCTGATTGGGTAAGTCGCATGATGACATTTTACATAGTGCTGCTCGACAAATCCAGCTGGAGCAAAGGTTTTGGTACCGAAGCCACCGGCTTGATGCTAGATTATGCTTTCAATATGCTGAATATGAATCGCATTCAACTTCATGTAAATGCCGAGAACGAAGCAGCAAAAACTGTCTATAAAAAAGTCGGATTTAAGCATGAAGGCACTTTGCGTCAGGCTATGTATAAAAATAACAAATACTATGATTTTTGCTTAATGGGAATCCTGAGAGAAGAATATTTTGCCTAAATGGCCTTAGGAGGTGAGAAGGTATTGGGTTAAAGGTCATCAGGAAGATTTTACTTTTCGTAGCAAGAAAAAGCTAACCGGTACATCCTGCCTGCCCGCTATAGCCCTGAATAGTCGGGGCGTAGGAGGGTTATCCCATCAAAAACATTAGCAATCTTGCATATCCTGTGATCCTGTCCAAATTAATCTAAAACATCCTGTTATCCTGTCAAAAACCATCAAGAAAATCCTGTAATCCTGTCCAAATTAATCTAAAACATCCTGTCAACTTGTCAAAAACCATCAAGAAAATCCTGTGATCCTGTCAAAAGAAAATATTGTCATCTCGTCAAATAGTCTTTATTGTCATCCCGTCAAAAAATCTAAACAAAAAATACTTGCCTAAGATAAAATTCCTTATTATACTAGCAGGCTTATTTATGGCGAAGTAGCTCAGCTGGTTAGAGCATCGGAATCATAATCCGAGTGTCCGGGGTTCGAGTCCCTGCTTCGCTACTATACCCTGCTCAGAGAGCGGGGTTTTTCTTTTTCAGTGAAAAAAAGAGAGACTTGTTATCCACCTCCAATTAGGTAAGAAGCTTAAGGAATATGAAAATCAAATATACGCTTGAAAAAAAGAAAAAACTTCAATTTTACAGAGATCCTGAACCAAGTTCAGGATGACGAAAGGGTGGTCCTGTCTGAATAAGGTGAGAAGGTATTTGGTCAAAGGTCATCAGGATGATTTTTTCTTGGCAGAAGTAGAGACGCAGCGTCTATTACATTGTTTTGGCAAAGATGGTTTCTTTCGTGAGATGTATAATCTTCTTTTTTTGTATTAAAAAGCCATCTTGATTATCCTGTCAAAAACCATCAAGAAAATCCTGTGATCCCGTCGAAAGAATATTTTATCTATCCTGTCATCCT
>CAZNFT010000026.1:14668-16995 GCA_964572745.1 uncultured bacterium | reverse complement strand
TCGAAAGAATATTTTATCTATCCTGTCATCCTCTCAAAAACCATCAATAAAATCCTGTGATTCCGTCAAAAGAATATTTTATCTATCCTGTCATCCTGTCAAAAACAATCAAGAAAATCCTGTGATCCCGTCGAAAGAATATTTTATCTATCCTGTCATCCTCTCAAAAACCATCAATAAAATCCGGTGATCCAGTCAAAGGTCTTTCCTGTCATCCAAGCAAAATAACAATTCATGAAACATCTTGTCAAAAATCCCGTCTAATCGTAAATTTACAGCCTAACATAAGGAATCTTCATGAATACGATAGAAAGATTAAAAAGTGTAGATAAAGAATATAAAGCAATACGTAATGAGCTTTCGAAAGTGATCATCGGACAGGATGATGTAGTTGAAGCATTATTGATAGCATTGTTTTCAAAGGGTCACGCTCAATTGGTGGGTGTGCCGGGTCTTGCAAAAACTCTGATGATACAATCTTTGGCCGATGTTATGGATCTGGATTTTCGTCGAATTCAATTTACCCCCGACCTAATGCCGTCAGATATTACGGGTACAGAAGTGATAGAGGAAGACCGCAATACGGGTCGTCGTGAATTTCGATTTATTAAGGGGCCGATATTTGCCAATATTATTCTTGCAGATGAGATCAACAGGACGCCACCTAAAACTCAGTCAGCATTACTCGAAGCTATGCAGGAAAGACAGGTGACAGCAGCCGGCCAAACGCATAATTTAGATACACCCTTTTTCGTATTAGCAACACAAAATCCCATTGAGCAGGAAGGAACCTATCCTTTACCCGAAGCCCAGTTGGATAGATTTATGTTTCAGTTGCAGGTTGGCTATCCAAACCTTGAAGAAGAAAAAGAAATAGTGAATCGCACGACAGGCGCTGCTCAGGCAGAGCTTAAAAAGGTCATATCCAAAGAGAAACTCAAGGATATTCAGGAAGCCATAGCTCTCATTCCGGTTGCTGAGCATGTCGTAGATTATGCGGTTGCCATAGTTCGTGCAACACGTCCCGGTGAATCCAAGATGGAGCAAATAGGAAAATATGTCAAGTGGGGAGCAGGCCCCAGAGCATCTCAATATCTGGTGGTCGCTGCTAAAACTCGTGCTGCTCTCTATGGTAAAATGACACCGGATGAAGATGATGTTCGCGCTGTTGCGCCCATGGTTCTTCGCCATAGAATTCTCCGTAATTTTAAGGCTGAAGCTGATGGAGTCAGCATGGATGCCCTAATTCAAGAATTGATACAGGAAAAAAATGCCTGAAGCTGATTACAGTCCAAAATCCATTATAAATCTTGGAAATTTAAGATTTAAGGCCAAGACCATAGTAGAAGGTTTGCTCTTGGGCTTACACCATTCACCTTATCATGGATTTTCTGTAGAATTTTCTCAGCACCGACCTTATATGTCCGGTGACGATATTCGTCATGTGGATTGGCAGCTTTATGCCAAAACAGATCGTTATTATATTAAGCAATACGAAGAAGAGACAAATCTCAACACCTATATTCTTATAGATAATTCGGCATCAATGGCATATGCTTCTGAAGGCAATATTTCTAAATTTGAATACGCGCGTCTGATAGCAGCTTCTCTAACTTATTTATTGATTAATCAAAATGATGCAGTCGGATTAAGTGTTTTCAATGATAAGCCCGAGATCCTTTTTCCTCCAAAATCAGTAAGATCATATATAAATGAATTATTAATCGCTTTGGAAAAGACAGATTGTTCCAGTACCACCGGCACAGCTGATGCTCTGGAATTGATCTGTGAAAAAATGCAGAGAAAAGGACTGGTCGTATTGATCTCGGACCTTCTTGATGAAAAAGAAAATATCATGAAAGGTCTGAAACATCTGAGATATCTCGGTCACGATGTTTTGGTCATTCAACTTCTTGATCCCCGGGAATGGGAACTGAGCAATAGTCATAAACATCGTATAAAAGATATGGAAAGTGGAGAAGAGATCAAGCTGGATATTCGTCAGATCAAAAAAGAATATCACTCAAGGATCAAAGCATATTGTGATTCCATCAATCGAGAGTGCGGAGAGAACGGAATAGATCATAGTCTTATTTTTACTGATCAGGATTGTCGTACCGCATTAACTGAGTTTTTACGTAAGCGGGAGAGACTAGGGTAAATCTATCTGCATATTTTGTTTGAATTTATTGAGTATTTACCCGGAAAAAATTCTTAGAACGCTATCCAGGATTTAATCCTGGTTTTTTTTGATGATAAAAGAAAGTTTTTGATACAGTTAAACCCACAAACTGATTGACCCAAGGTTGACCCAAGGTTGACCCAAG
>CAZNFT010000026.1:0-14568 GCA_964572745.1 uncultured bacterium | reverse complement strand
TTGACCCAAGGTTGACCCAAGGTTGACCCAAGAAAGTTTACATAATATATTAAAAAAGCGCTTTACCCCTCATGCGATAGAGTTCAGATCTTTCCTTGATATGATATCCTTTTGCAAAAAAGACTTACTAAGCTCCCAGGCCACCCTGTCTCTCGGTCTGCTTATCGCTTAAAAAATAACTTATTCGACTTTTATAATAAAAAAATCAATCCCAATTAGAAATGAGATTAGCTTATGTTAGAAAATATTTATTCAGGATAGATATGAATCGTTATTAGTCTTTAGATGTTTCAATTTATTTCTACCCTTACAGACATTATTATTCTATATTAATAAAGAAAAATAATATGATGAGATGGAAATATAATGAAAAATAAAATAAAATTATCATGGCTTTTACTAAGTGTATTAATGATTTCAATGCTCTTTGCCGATATTCCAGCCGGGTATTATGATGCTGCTTCGGGATTGACGGGAAACGATCTGAAAGAGGCTTTACACAATATTATTGATGATCATACAGCAAAAACTTATGATTATGTTTGGGAAGCTTTTAAAACTACAGATGTCCGGACTATAGGTGGAAGTGAATTTATCTGGTGTATGTACACTCATATAAATTTTATACCCGGTACAGATCAGCAGGGTGCAAATCCTGTTATGACCGCTGTTTATAATCGTGAGCATTCTTGGCCAAAATCCTGGACGAATGAATCACACCCACACTATACAGATCTTTATCATTTATATCCTGTTCAAGGGACTGCTAATTCAACAAGAAGTAATAATGCCTATGGAGAAGTTGCTGAAGCTCAACATACTTATTTTTCTGACAATGGAACTAAGTCGGGACCTGCTCGTGCGGGACTAGCTTATACTGGAACAGTATTTGAACCTATAGATGAGTATAAGGGTGATCTGGCAAGAACATATTTTTATATTTCTACTCGCTATTATACCGAAGATTCTGATTGGGGTGATGGCGATTGGCCTATGACCATTAGGTCTGAACTAAAAGACTGGGCTGTTGATATGCTGCTCAATTGGCACGAAAATGATCCTGTAAGTCAAAAAGAGCTGGATAGAGTTGAAGCTGTTTATTCCATCCAGGGCAATCGCAATCCTTTTATCGATCATCCTGAATATGTACAGGCGATCTGGGATCAGCCAATGGAAGGATTTGTTGCTCCTCGTGCAAAAACTGCTTCCTCTGTTCTGGAAAATTCTTTTACTGCCAATTGGACAAAAGTCTCCGAGGCCACTGGCTATAATCTCTATGTTTCTACAAGCAGTGATTTTTCTAATTGTATCAGTGGATATGATCCCTGTGATGTCGGAGATGTTCAAGCTAGGATCGTGACTGGTTTGTCTCCTTCTACTCTGTATTATTATCGCGTTACTGCTTATAGAGAGGCTGAAGAAACCGGGAATTCAAATATTATTACTGTTGAAACCGCTCCTCCCACTGCAACAGTTGATAGCACTAAAATATTTTTTTCAGAATACATAGAAGGATCTTCCAATAATAAAGCATTGGAAATCTATAATGCCACAGGTGAGGATATTGATTTGAGCATGATCAGCATTAAAACTTATTTTAATGGCAATACATCTGCTAGCGGAAATTTAAGTTTGTCCGGTGCATTATTAAATAATGATGTTTATGTTATTGTTAATAATCTAGCAAGTTCAACAATGACAGCTAGTGCAGACTTAATAACAAATAGTCAAGCGATGATCTATAATGGCAATGACGCTATAGAGTTATATTATAATGGGGCTCTTATTGATATTATTGGAAAGGTGGGAGAAAGTGCCATTTTTGCAGAAGATGTCACCATGCTACGTAAACCTGAAATATTAAATGGCAATACCACTTACACTCCTTCGGAGTGGGATAGATATTCTAAGGACACCTTTTCCTATCTCGGTTCTCATACTGTTAATGATTTTCCTCTTTCAATCAATCTTGCTTCCTTTACAGCCGAAGTCAAGCAAGCTGCGGTCGAACTGAAATGGACTACTGCATCCGAGACAGCAAACTCCCATTTCCTTCTCTATAGAAATGATGAAGTTCTTGTAAAGATCGATGGAGCAGGAACTACAAGTGTAAGCACTGACTATCTTTATATCGATAATACCGCCATTCCGGGTATCGAATATACCTATGTTCTAGCTGATGTAAACTATTCAAGTATTGAAACCCGCCATGAGGATAGAGCCGTCACAATTGAAATAAGGACTCATATCAGCGATATTGATTTTGTCGTTAGCGCTGCTTATCCCAACCCTTTTAATCCAATCTTGACGCTCAGTTTACAGTATGCAGAAGCTAGTAATACCCAGCTAAGCATTTATAATACGCAAGGAATTCTTGTGGAAGAATTGATCAATGGATATATGAATGCGGGTCACCATAAGATCATTTGGGATGCCTTGGATATGCCAAGTGGAATTTATATTATTAAAGCAATGGCGGGAAATACTGTGCAGTCGCAAAAAGTCGCATTGATTAAATAGTTAGTGCTAACTTATACAAAGAGTTCTTAAATTCATTGACCTGGGAATTACATCGGGGCTCATGAATTATATCTTTGTCTCTCAGCAAATATTTGTCTATTTTATTCTGACTTAAAAAAGATGGCTAATTGCAATTAAAACACATCAATAAGTGAGAAAATATATGGCTGCAGCTCGTGGTGAAAGATTGGTAATAACTTTGCTGGGGCGACGTAATGTCGGTAAATCTTCTTTGATCAATGGTATTACTGAGCAGGAAATATCTATTGTATCCGATACTCCGGGAACAACAACAGACCCAGTTGCCAAGGCTTACGAACTTGTCCCTGTTGGACCTGTGACTTTCTATGATACGGCCGGTATTGATGATATAGGTCAGTTGGGCGAACAGCGGGTTAAGGCAACACGTCGCGTACTTTGGCGCTCTGATATTGTGATGTTGGTTCTTGATAGAGATATCTTGGACGAACATGATAGGAACAGCATCAAAGAATTGAAAGATATGAAAATCCCCATTTTGCTTATTTTCAATAAATCCGATCTTTATAAACCATCCTCGGACACTCTCAATTACATCAAAAATGAAGAGTTGGCTTTTATTTCAGTCTCTTCGCAAAATAAAGATGATATGGAAGCTCTTCGCAATAAGCTCATCCAGCTTGTGCCAGATTATTTCAAAAAAACGCCTGTTATTATTGGTGACCTCATTGAGCCGGGAGATTTTGTTGTTTTGATCATACCCATTGATATCGCGGCACCTAAGGGTCGTCTCATTCTTCCGCAAGTACAGGTTCTGCGTGAAATCCTAGACCACAACGGCATAGCTATCACGGTCAAAGTTGATGAAATTAAGAAAGTTTTTGCTAATTTTAGTAAGAAAGTTAAACTCGCGATCACCGATTCTCAGGCAGTGTTACAAGCGGCTGCAGATACACCCGAAGATGTTCCCTTTACCACTTTTTCAACCGCTTTTGCGCGCTATAAAGCTGATCTTCCTACTCTACTAGATGGTCTGAAAAAACTGGATGAACTTCAGGGAGGTGCCAAACTATTAATAGCTGAAGCTTGTTCACATCATATTTCTTGTGATGATATTGGTCGTTACAAGATCCCAAAATGGATAGAAGAATATACAGGCAAGAAATTTGAATTCGATATTGCTTCGGGACATGATTATCCTGATGATCTTACTCCTTATGATCTAATTATCCATTGTGGCGGTTGTATGAATACCGGACTTGAATACAAGCGCCGTATTCGTCATGCTCAGGCTCAAGGAGTTGCTATCACGAATTATGGTATTCTTATTTCTAAGACACAGGGACTTTTGGAGCGTGTGGTAAAACCCTTCGGCTTATAATTTTTTAAATCATCGGCTAAATGCGCATAAAGTAAAATCGGCCCAAGTCAGATTCTGATGCGTTTTTTTTAAGTGAGTTCTCTGCTTTTTATTTAATTTTGACTGGACGCCTTCTTAGTTTACTTCCAAGAATTTTTGATTCAAAATATTTGATTTGATCGCATAAAAATCGATGAATTGTTACTTTATCCCCAAATCCTTTTTGATCTGTGCCGCGCAAATATTACCTGAGGTCAAGGCGCCACCAAAACCTGCACCGGGTAAAGCCCAGGCAGATGCAAAATAAAGGTTGGGAATCCCCGATTTTGCCTGTGGTCTAAAAATTAATGATTGCTTTGGAGTATTAGTATAACCGTAAGCAGTTCCATTGGGTGTCATGAGGTAACGTTTCATGGTTCTTGCTGTTGCAAGTTCTACATGTTCAACATGGGCTTCCATCTTTGGGAAAAGCTCATAAATTCTATTGATCAAGGTATTGGCAACTTCTTTTTTCTTGAGCCGATAATCTTCTTCGGAGAGATCTTCCCAGTCTTTTAGGTGATCTATTAATGAAAGGACTAGGTAACCTTTCCCCTCGGGCGAAAGTTTAGCGTCTAACTGACTATAATCGCATAAGATTGCCGGACGATCTTTAAAATCGCCTCTATTCAATTCTTTGAAATTTTCCAGCTTGAATTTCTTGGAATTATACAAAATAAGTGAATAATATTTGTTGCCAAGCTCGCTTAGGGGTTTGTCCAAAGCAACATAAAGCGTCATGATAGAAGGTGCTATTGTAAACTTATCATATTTTTTTAGGACTTTACCTTCTTCTTGACTTAAGAGATTTTTTCTTACATTCGGTATGGCCGAGTTGGCAATAATTATATTGGCATAAGCTTCAGATTCCGTCGCATCTTTGCGTTTGGATCTATAGCGGACTCCCACAGCTTTTCCATTTTCCATGACGATCTCAGTGACTTCTTGCTGAGTAAGGATCTCGCCATTATTTTCTGTGATAATATCAGCCATAGCGTCTGGAAGTTGATGCGAACCACCCTGAATATAAGCACCGCCATAACGAAAATAACCTGTTTGAGCTATAGCATAAAAAAGGAAAGAAACATCATAAGGGTCATCTCCATAATACCCAATATTTCCTAATAAAATCGCTTTGAGTTTGTCGTCTTTAAAGTTTTTATTCAGGTATTTACCAAGGGAAATAAACATACTATTCAAAACTTTTGGGTATAAAACAGGTGAAGCTAATAAAGAAAGCATAAAACCCAGAGCTTTCTTGTCATTTATTTTCATGGTTTGATCATGAATTGTAAATATGGTATCAAAGAATTTTTTGATAGCCTTTTTTTCTTTAGGAAACATTTCGGAAAGATCCCGAATATTGTCTTCAGGATTATTTTTAAATGTATATTCGTAGCCATTACCAAGAAAATGGAAGAATTCCGGGGCAGGAAGGAAAGTTAGCTTATCAAGAAGGCTGAGCTTTTCATAAAAACCATTATTGCCATTTTTACTGCTGACCATGGCTGTCATATGAAGCCCGGCTTCGAATATATGACCCTTGCGCTTGAATGAGGTGGCGCATCCGCCGACTCTTGAATGTTGTTCGAGGACTAATACTTTTTTGCCGCTTAATGCCAGTTCTGCTGATGAACTTAAGCCGCCAAGGCCGGAGCCAATAACGATGATATCATATGTTTTTTTCATGCTCTTATAATAGATAGATTTTATGTGAAATTATAGTAAAATATAAACTACTACCAAGACATTCCCACACCCAGAGAAATTGAGAGTCCGCCATAGCGTTTTAGCTCGCTGGGTTCAGGTGTAAGTGCTTCAGGTGAGAGCTGCTTAATAACAGGGATCAATTGAGATATATTAAGATCCATATAAAGATCAGGGCTCAAGATAAATTTCGAGTTGATCCCCAGTGAACTTATGCTGGCAAAATGAAGGTATTCTTCACTCATATCTATATCTTCAATTCCAAATTGCAGTAAGGCAAGAATGTCTAAACGCGTGGAGTATAGACCATTTAGCATATCTAAGCTGGGAGTAATATTCATAAAACCAAGATCGATGGGATAATCAAAGTGAGATATAAAATGAAAATATTGTGTAGAAAGGTCAATGTCTCCCTGATGTGCAATTGGTAGCAAAGAAAATAAATAGCCAAGGACGGGAGTAGCAATATGGCTGTTCAAATATAATCCGCCCGTATAAAGTGAGATATCAAATTTTATCGGCTTATCAAGAAGTTCGTAGCCAAGTCGGCAGGAATATGAGTTTAATTTAGAGTTGACAAGTCTGATAATCTCAAGCGTATCGGGATCGTGAGGGAAAACTGTATGCGACCAATCTAATGGAGAAGAGGAAAGATCTATAGTAAATTTCAAAAGAGAAGTTCTATTTAATTTTAGGGAAAATTGCCCCAGATATTTTCTTGACCCAAGTGAATTCAGGCTTGCTCTGGGTCCTTGCAGCTTTTTAGATTTGCCTGTATTTATATGCTCTTCACTGAATAGATTTCTTGATGAAGTAAAGCGGGTGTAAAAACTAAAACCCCGTTCTTCTTCAATTTTATCAAGCAGAAGATCCAGGTCAAGTTTATAATAGTTGTCCCCATAATAAATTGTATCTCCTAAGGTACCGGGGAGAAGGTCAAAAAAATAATCGTTATAGATTTTGGTCTCGCTGCGTGGAAAATTCTTGATAAAAAGGGTATCCTGGAGTGTTGAAAAACTAAAATTAAAGCCCGGTTGAATGTTCATTCCAGAATGGAGAACTCCCGTTTTTATTCCAAAAGAATGGGAAATGGGAAGCGGATCGGAGGCTGTATAATAATTGTTCAGGATATCAGAAAAGTTTAAAATATTTCTTGAATAATCAAAATGCAGAGAGAAATTCTTGAAAAGCTGGGTGTATTCTATAAATTGTTTTCTCAGAGTATAGCGAGAGACTAAACTATCGTTTTTGCTTTCTCGTAAGAGTTCTTTATGATCAACAGCATAATACAGAGCATTTTTTTCAAATGTGTAGTCAGAAGGATTTTCTTGAAAGAATGACTTGAAAATATCTGCAGAGTATGCAAAAGTCAAACAGAAAAGAGTAATGAAAGAAATGTAATAAAGCTTTTTTTTCATGAATAAAAAAAAGACCAGCTACTAAATGCAGCTGGTCTTTTATAGTTAAACTATTTAAGTAAGGTCATTTTCTGATAAGCTAATTCATTGCCAAATTGTAATTGGACAATGTAAAGTCCCGAGGGTTGATCAGCTGCATTCCAGACCACATCGTAAGAACCCGCACTCATATTTTGTTCTTCAATTAGAGTCATTACTTTTTTACCGGTAAGATTGTAAACAGACATATTTACAAGCCCGTCATCCGGGATATCAAAGGCAATGCTTGTAATGGGATTGAATGGGTTAGGATAGTTCGACTTCAAAGCAAAAGCTTCGGGTGTTAGCTCTACACCGACTGGTGGCAATATGATCGACTTAGCATTAGGGAAGAATCCGGCCATTGAAAGATCTCCGCCTTCAAGATAAGATTGAAATACCTTAACAAGGTTATCCGGAACAACATCAAACCATGCAGAAAGATTCAGAGTATCCATACCCAGATATGTATATGTTTCAGGATCTGCCATGTCTGCCGTGAACATTTTAACATGATCTGATACCATGAAAATATCCATCATCATCATCTCATAATCTTCCAAAGTCATACCTAATTCATACATGAGATTTTCAGCATAATCCATGGTTTTAACAAGCGTGTCAGAAAGATCACACAGTAAGTACATACCTTCTGTTAAATTTGCACCCAGTTCTTTAAAAGCTTTTTTACCTTCGGGTGAGAATTCACCAAAGTTTGGGTTAGCGCCTTGCAATCTGTAGATAAAATCAAGGGGATCTTCAATATCAGCCAAGTTCAATAAATTTGGATCAAGTGTAATATCTACCAGCGAATCGACATGCAAGTAGGTCATTTCTAAAGATTCTCCCAAGCGTTGTAGTCCATACTGGACTTCATAGGAAACATTGACAAGTACATGACTGATTTGCGGAAAAATATGAATGGGATATACCATGTCGCCCGCGGCCACTTCTGAGCCCGGCGATGACATCTGAGGATCCTTGAAAAGTATTGTAAATAAAGTATAGTCTATAGAATCATTATATACACAATCCATATGAAAAGCTAGGTCATATTGAATTGAAGCAATCTTCTCACTATAATCAAGATTCATCCAATTGTAGTTTTGGAATAGACTATCTATACGTCCGCCATCGACAAGTTCAAGAATTTGATCAACTTGCATGCCCAAATCATTTAACATAGAAAACAGGTCAATATATCCTCTTCCAATATGGGCATTAATATCTTCAGGCGAAAATTGCAAGATATAATTAAATTCTGCTCGTTTGAAAGCCAAGTAAGTCATGATGCTAAGTTTATCATCTTTTAGATCGATGACAAGATCAGCTTTCAGAGCATCAATGATCTCGGGAGCTAAACCACCCGGGAAGATACCCCTGAAATCATAAGTATATGGATTTTCGACAGCATACATATCGATATATGTTTGATACAAACCATAAGGAATATTTTCAAGTATTCCCACAGGTCTGAAATTTTGGGTATCATCTATCCTGTATATTTTACCATTCAGCATTTCTTCAATTTCAATTAAGCCATTATCCAGGTCTGAGAAAGTTACAGAATCATATTCGCTAAAATATACGACTGTATCCATAAAGGACCACATGGAATAGTTGTTGAGATCAGTAAGTGCATTTCTAAAGAACTGCATAGCGTATTTTAAAGAATCAATACCTTCCATAGCCAAGCTATCATTAAAGATGTACCTTAGTCCCGCACCCAGATAGTCAAAGCCATTTTCCATGCTGAACAAGGCATTGTCAATACTTCTATAAGTTTCGTCGTAGATGACCGCAACTTCACTCGTATCGAAAGAAGGCGGTGTGAGTCCACTAGCGGGATAAACGGTAACTTCACCGATTCTAAAGATGAAATCCTGGTCTTTGTCTAGTACGGCATTGAATCTGTTTTGGCAAATATTTAGTATGCTGTCACCGTCAATAAAGGTATTTTCCCATAAGATTTGAGATTCATAGAAGTTGTTATAGGCAATTTCTTCGATATTCAATAGAAATTGTATCAGCGAATCATCGCGAGCTTCAACTAGATATTCATAAAGATTATCAATAAGGTCATATTGATTGTTGACGCTATCTGTGATCATTTCGAAAGATTCGATTATAGTAAGAACACCTGTAATTACTGCTTCACTTACTTCCGAAAGCAAATGTTCTTGAGTGTTAAGGGCCGAGTTCAACGTATCTCCCAATGCAAATAGATCCAAAAGCATATGACCTGTTTGCCCTTTACTATAAAGCTCCTCTGATTCTAACCAGATATCGTATACTTCACGATATAGTTCCATGATCATCTTTTGTTCATCTTCTGGGATATTTCCATCATTAGGTATTGCCATCTCCCAATTGGGACTATTCCCGGGCTCAGGCGTAAAAGGTATTTCAGGAAACTGAGCATAAACTGCGGCGCATATGATAATCCCGAAAAGAATGATTAACATTTTTTTCATTTTATACCTCCATTTGTTTTTTAATTTTACTTATTCTAAAATAAAGATGTCGAAAAGATTTAGCAAGAAAAAAATAAAAAGAATAATTAAACCGGTTTAATTATCCATGAAAAAACTTCTGTTCCTGTCAGGACGACAATGAGAACGGCTATTGCAGCGATGAGAACGCCAAGGATACTTGCTAAAATAAACTTTTTGGGTTTTATATCAAGAACAAAGGCTGCAAGTGCACCTGTATAAACACCGGAGCCGGGTAGGGGAATTCCAATGAAAAGGGCCAGTCCCCAAAAACCATATTTATCAACCTTAGGCTTGATCTTGGTTTGTACCTTATGTAAAGATCTTTCGTAAAGTCTGTTTAAAGCAGGGACTTTTATAACGATATCAAGAAAGAACTTCAATGCATAAAAAACAATAGGTGCGAGTATAATATTTACTATAACAACCAGCAAAAAAGCCCAATACCACGGCATTTCTGTTACCAAGATGGCATAGGGGAGGCTTGCACGAAGTTCAAGTGCAGGTATAAGAGTGATAAGAATAATTTGAAGTATATCGCTGAAATTCATTATTTATCCTGTTTGTATGATTTAAAGAAGGACTTAATAAACATGCTGATGAATCCAAAAGTTGAGTCCAGATAAGTCATTCTGCTTTTATGTTTTGTACTATAGATAGTTGGAATATCTATGGAGATCAATTTTATATTATTATCTGCCCATGCTATCAACATTTCGTTCTCGAATATAAAACCATTGATCCTGGAGAGTTTCCAGGAAAGATACTTTTTAGGGATAAGTCTGAAACCACATTGTACATCGTATAATTTCTGGCCTGTACGTAATGAGGTCAGGGTTGCAGAAACACTATTACTGAATTTTCTTGTCCAAGGCATATTTTTATCACGTTTTCTGCTTCCCAGTATGATGGCACCCGGATTTAAACGATGCATATCAATGAAATTATTTATATGATCAGCGGGATGTTGTTTATCGGCATCAAAAGTAATAAGAAAATCAATATCCATTTTTGAAGCATATTCAAAACCTTTTTGTAATGCGGCTCCTTTACCACGATTTTTATCATGAGAAAGTAATTTTACACCTGCACTAACGACAAGATCAGAAGTTTGGTCTGTAGAACCATCATTTACAACGAGAATCTCCAGATCTTTAAATTTAGAAAGCTCATTTAAAACATCCGGAAGAGTTTCTTCGGCGTTGTATGCTGAAATAAGTATAATTCCCTTCATAGATGCGAATATAGGGTATTATTAGGAGGGATAAAATAAAAAAGGATAATATGTAAGTGGGAGAATTGTATAAAAAAAAGCCCCTCAAGTGAGGGGCTAATATCATATACTTAACTCTTAAAGTTCAGTTCTTACTTTCAAGACTGTTCCGGGAGTTAAAACGTTGTAGTCTTCTCCAACAACTTCCATGTTGTCACGAAGTATTACAACCCATGCGTATGAGTTACCATAAAGGTCTTTAGCAATGGTCCATAATGATTCGCCTTTATCTACAGTATAATCTTCATAGCTGAGTTCTTTTTCGACTGCACCTTCTTTTAGAAGATCAAGCTCTTCATAAGGATAGATAATATCAGGGTTGTCCCCGATCATTTCTTTGTTCCAGTCCCAGATCTCACGCCACATAGAAACAACACCATATTGTTCAAGAGCGATTTTCATCAAATAATCATTGGGTTGGATCATGTACTTGGTCCAAACAGCTTCATCAACAGCTTCTTTTACTTCTGCAGGAAGTTCGAAAATTTCATCAGCAACTTCAGCGACTTCAACAGCTTCTTCAGCTACTGCTTCAACTTCTTCAGCAACCACTTCAGCTTCTTCAGCTGTAGCTACTGCTGCTGCGGCTGCAACTGCAGCTGCTTCTTCAGCACCAATGCCATCAACTTCGGCAACTTTTTCTGTCTCACATGTTCCAAGGTATGTGCAGCAGAGCATGTCTCTTTTAGCACAACCAAAAAGCATGAATACACTCAATACGATAGCTAATAATGGTAAAACGCGTTTCATATATTTTCTCCTTTTATGTTTTTACAATACTCCATAAAGGTAATTCTAAATATGACTATTGTCAAGTGTTTCTATAGACTTTAGTAATTTTTCAACAATAGTGAATGGACTTGAATTTAAGCCCTGTTTTGTATAGATCTCTTCTTTTAAATATGCTTTTCTGTCCTTATTCCAAAACTTTAAATTAAGATCATCGCTAATAAGTTGTTTAACTTTTTCATTCATTCTGTTAAGTCTTAGTTCTATCCATTGCTTTTCTGTCTTCAATTTATAAAGATAATTATTTAACACAGATACAATTTCTTCAACTCCTAAACCTTTGTTTGCGATAGCTTTTAACACCGGCTGTTCCCAGTTGTTAGTGGATTTTGAACCTCGAAGTCTTGTTAAAGACTGAAGATTAAGGATCATCGCTTCTGCACCATGTCGGTCAGCTTTATTTACCACGAAAATATTCGTAATTTCCATAATCCCAGCTTTCATAGCTTGAATGTCATCACCAGATTCGGGGACAAGAACTGTCAGGGTTACATCAGCAGCCCGGGCAATATCAAGTTCGATCTGGCCAACGCCGACAGTTTCAATAAGAATGATATCAAATCCATATCCATCAAGAATATCGCAAACATCGTGTGTTTTCATACTTAAGCCACCTAGACTTCCGCGGGTGGCCATGGAACGGATATAGACATTATCCTTGCCACTCAAGGCATTCATTCTGATACGATCGCCTAAAACAGCTCCGCCTGTAAAAGGGGAAGATGGGTCAACAGAGACAATAGCGATTTTTTTTCCTTCGTCGCTTAATTTTTCAGCAAGGCCATTTACAAGCGTGCTTTTACCGGCTCCCGGTGGTCCGGTAATTCCTATACGATAAGCATGTTGCCCGCTACGCCAGGCCTTATCAAGTAATTCTCTGGCCTTGGGACCATCGTTTTCCACTTGCGAAATCTTGGAAGCAAGTGATCTTATCTCTTCTGCTTTCATTCAGGGAGTACCTGAGCTTCAAAAGTGATATTTACATTTCCCTTTAACATGGCCGCAACTGAACAATATTTATCGTTGCTTAACTGAATTGCACGTTCGAGACTTTTTAAAGCCTTATCTCCATCATTGGAATACAGGGTGAAGACCATGTGAATATCTGTGTAAACCTTAGGATGCTCTTCTGCCCGTTCTCCTTTTAATTCTATATCAAGATGGGCAAAGGAGATACGCTTTTTCTTAAGAATAGCTAAAGTATCCATGCCTTGGCATCCGCCTAGAGCTTCCAAAACGATTTCTATGGGAGTAGCAGCTGCGCCATTACCACCAACTTCTTCTTTTGCATCAAATAATGTGAAATGACCACTGTTGCTTTTTGCTACAAAGGTCATATCATTGTTTAAGCTGATCAATTTAACATTTACTGGATTTGCCATAAATAACTCCTTTATTTGACTTTAATATATTAAGAAAAAAAAACAATTCCAAGGAGTGTAAAAGAACAAATCATCAATATGAAAAAATTATGATCAATTTGTCTTTCATTGAGGTCTCTTTTATTTGAGTAAAATAAAACGAAAAAATGTGTTAATACCTTTGCTCAAGGCACCTTATCTCCTTGAAAGTTTCTATCAAAAGATATCTTTCTTCAAAAATTATTTGCATTCATCTTAAATGTGGTTATATTTGACGGCTTTTTTAAATGGGTTGTCGTCCAATGGCAGGACATACGGCTCTGGACCGTAGTATCGGGGTTCGAATCCCTGCAACCCAGCGGAGATGGCGCGTTCGTCTAGTGGTTAGGACGCTGGCTTCTCACGTCGGTAACACGAGTTCGACTCTCGTACGCGCTACTTAAAATTGAGAATAATACATGCGCCCGTGGCTCAACTGGATAGAGTATCTGGCTACGAACCAGGCGGTTAGAGGTTCGAATCCTCTCGGGCGTACAAAACCCACTCCAAGCGAGTGGGTTTTTTCTATTATATGATTATATTTTTTCTTGATTTATAAAGGGATTATGCAAGGTCTGCAAAAAAACTCAAATAATAATCCAATGTATAAATATATGACAGATTTGTTTATTTTTAAAAGGCTGGGTGATCAGGAGGCCCTATGGTCTCACTTCTATTATTTCAGTTTATTCGGCTTGTATTACCTGACAAAATAAAAATATAAGAAAAGTATTACAGCAAAAGCTATGGCATGCCAAATAAGACGGCGTTTAGGACGACGCTTTTCGTGTACAGTACGAAAATGCAAGCGTTTATCATCTTCGGGTTCTTTAATTACCCAACGCGAACGACGAATAGGTTTTTGTGCCATCTTAAATCTCCATTTCTTATACTATAAATTGGCTCTATATCCTCTCATTGTCAAGAACAAAAGCAGAGACTAGCAACCAGTAACCAGTAATCAGAAAGCAGAAACTAGAAAGCAGAAGTTAAGAAGGTGAGAGGGTAAAAAGGTAAGAAGCTTAGGAGCTTAGGGAATAAGAGGATAAGAAGTCGATAAGTCAGTCGGTAAGTCGATTGTTTTTTGTCATCCTGCCTGTGCCGATGAATATCGGTGAAAAATTTATGATATAAATTTATTCAGTCCGTCGATAGACGGATCGCGAAGCGAGATCTGGAGAAGCGCCTTGAAATGTTGAAGCTCGGATGATTTTTTCCTAAAGTACAGACAAACCATCCTGTCCGCCGACCTGTGCACCGAAGCTCCGCAGAGGAGCGAAGGTGTAAGCTTCGAATTGTCGGGGCTATGGAGGGTAATCCCGTCAGTCATGTATATCCTGTAATCCCGTCGAGAAAGGCCATCTAGTATATCCTGTTATCCTGTTATCCTGTCAAGAAAGCTATCCAAATAATCCTGTAATCCCGTCAGAAAACAATATCATGTATATCCTGTAATCCCGTCGAGAAAGGCCATCTAGTATATCCTGTTATCCTGTCAAGAAAGCTATCCAAATAATCCTATAATCCCGTCGAGAAAGCTATCCAAATAATCCTATAATCCCGTCGAGAAAGG
>CAZNFT010000025.1:0-26335 GCA_964572745.1 uncultured bacterium | reverse complement strand
GATAGTCCACATTGCCCGCGTCATCCTCGTCGGCTTTACAGATAAAAGCAAAGAATATAAATAAAAGCGAAATATGGAAATTCCTCCTTTTCTTGTGCTTATGAATTATTGTTTATCATTATAAAGAAATATTCTAAAAAAAGAAGTAAAATTTTTTAGAAAAAACTTGTTGAATGATAAAGGATATGCTATTTTTAATAAATAAATGGTATTTCAAACTAATAAAAAGGAGATAGGATGAAAAAGTTAACGATTATATTGATGTCTGTGTTATTAGCATCTTTTGCTTTTGCCGAATTTGATTTGGGAATTAAATTGGGTGCTAATTACTCATACATTAATCCAGAAGGTCTTGATTTTCAGGATCACGTCGATAATTTTAAAGAGCTTGATAATATTACCGGTTTTGTTGGCGGAGCTTTTGCTGTAGTTGGTAGTGATTTATTAGCTCTTCAATTGGAAGGTTTGTTTTCAATGGAAGGGTTCTCAATAGATCAAATTATCGCCGGAGATGGGGCTAGTGATGTCATTGAAAATACTACAATTCGTACAAATTATTTAAATGCTGTTGCTTTAGCTCGTTTGAATCTACCCATAGCACTTATAAATCCATTTATTGCTGTTGGCGTTAATGTCGGTATTCCCCTGGGTGATCCGGAAATAGACGAAGGTGTAGAAGCTCCCGCGATCGATTTAGATAATTTTGATTTTAAAAATTTAGGTCTTTGCTTTGCAGGTGGCTTTAAAGTTCTTGATATGGTTGATGTTGAGCTTCGTTATGTACACGGTTTGACTGATATCTACTCTTTAGAGACAGAAGATACTGAATCTGCTTTTTCAAGACTAATTAGATTATCACTTGGTTTGTATATTTTCTAAATTGAGTTTAAAAAACAAAAGAGAGACCCGTTTTTGCGGGTCTTTTTTTTTACAAGACTTTTAATACCGAGAACAATATCTTTCTATTCCTAAAAGCCCTAAAAAGGATAAACTTTCAAGCAAGAACTCTTTTTTACCGAAAAATCGTCATAATTTATTCAGATTTTATTAAAAAAACTTTGACCTGAAGCATTCTATGTTTAAATTCCAAGGTTTAAAAGGAATGTAATAAATGACAATGAATATGTACATGCACCATCATCACACTTCTCCATAGGAGACGGGTTGCCTGTATTGTAATATTAATTTTTTCCCGATCTCCAAACAGGTCGGGATTTTTTTTAGCTATTATAAATTAAAGGAGAAACATGTTAACATTAGCAATCCAAAAAAAAGGAAGACTCTCAAGCAAAAGTATAGAACTATTGGAAAAATGTGGTATTCACTTAAAAGGCAGTGGTCAGGATAAACTTAAAACTTCCTCTTATAATTTTCCTCTTGACGTCCTCTTTTTGCGTGACGATGATATTCCTTCTTGTGTAGAAGATGGTATAGCTGATATTGGCATTGTTGGAGATAATGTAGTTTACGAAACAGATGTCCAGCTCGAAAAAGTTATGCCTCTGGGTTATGGAAAATGTCGTTTATCTATTGCAGTTCCCAAATCGAGCGATTACACAGACCTGAGTTCTCTGGAAAATAAAAGAATAGCTACATCTTTTGGGGTTATTCTACAGAAATATCTGGATGAGAAAGGTGTTAAAGCGGATATTCACACTATTTCCGGTTCAGTTGAAATTGCACCTGGAATTGGCATGGCAGATGCTATTTTTGATATTGTCAGTACCGGAAGCACATTGATATCCAATGGACTTAAAGAAGTGGACACTCTGTTATACTCGGAAGCAAGTTTGTATTGTAATAAAAATATATCAGATGAAAAACGTGCCTTGCTGGATAAGATCTGTTTCAGGATCAGTTCTGTTAAAACAGCTAAGGATTACAAATATATTCTGTTGAATGTACCGAATGATAAGCTCGATATTATCTGTGAAATCCTGCCTGGAATGAAAAGCCCAACCATTATGCCCTTGGGCGAAAAAGATTGGTCTTCGGTTCACTCCGTGATTAAGGGCAATAAATTCTGGGACATTATTGAGCAGCTTAAAAAGGCGGGCGCCGAAAGTTTGCTGGTAACAGATATTGAACAAATGATTCTGTGAGAATTAAATGAAATACTATAAATATCCAAATCAAGAACTCTGGAATGAGATTTCTCAAAGGCCTCAAATGGATGCAAAGGAGCTCATGAACTCTGTTGAGAAGATCATGAAAGATGTTCGTGATAAAGGCGATAAGGCTTTAAAGGCTTATACCAAGAAATTCGATAAAGTCGAGGTCAATGAGATCTTGTGTAGCGAAGAAGAGCTGGAAAATGCAGAGAATGAGATCTCTGATACTCTGAAAAACGATATCAGGCTTGCCATTAGCAATATTCGCAAATTCCATGGGTCTCAGATGCCTGTAGCTGAAATTGTTACGACCATGCCCGGTGTTGAATGCTGGCGAGAGGCGAGGGCAATAGAAAAAGTGGGCTTATACGTGCCCGGTGGGACAGCGCCTTTGTTTTCATCTGTTTTAATGCTGGCAATCCCGGCGCAGATCGCAGGCTGTAAAGAAATTGTCTTATGTTCACCACCTCAAAAGGATGGAAAATTACACCCAGCTATATTATGGGCAGCAAAAGAAACCGGCGTAACGCATATCTGTAAAGTTGGTGGTGCTCAGGCCATAGCTGCTATGACCTATGGGACGGAAAGTGTCCCCGCAGTTTATAAGATACTGGGTCCGGGTAACCAATATGTAACAGCTGCAAAAATGCAGGCAACATTGGAAAATACGGCCATAGATATGCCGGCAGGACCTTCGGAAGTCTTGATCATTGCAGATTCCTCAGCTGATATTGAATTCCTTGCTGCTGACCTGCTTTCTCAGGCTGAGCATGGCATAGATTCTCAGGCTGTTTTAGTCACTGACGATAAAAACTTAGCTGAAAAAATTTCAGAAGAAGTCGAAAAACAGTTAAAAGTCCTTAGCAGAGCTGATATTGCAAAAGAATCTCTTAAGAATTCTAAGATCGTCTTGATGAAAGATCTTAATACCTGTGTCAAATTTTCCAATGACTACGCGCCTGAGCATTTAATCATCAACACCCGCAATTCCGAAGAGATAATTCCTTTTGTTGTGAATGCAGGATCTGTCTTTGTGGGCCCTTTTACACCGGAATCTGCCGGAGATTATGCATCGGGGACAAATCACACGCTTCCCACAGCAGCTTTTGCCAAAAATTATAGCGGTGTTTCTCTGGATTCCTATCTTAAGATGATCACTTTTCAGTCAATATCTGAAAAAGGATTGGATAACATTGGTCCGGCTGTTGAAAACATGGCTGAAGCCGAGGGTCTAGATGCACATAAAATGGCTGTTACCCGGCGTTTAAATAAAATTAAAAAGAATTGAGATAGTAATGATCATTTCAGATCTTGTAAGAGATAATGTCAAAAAAATGAAGAAATATGCTTCCGCTCGTGAGGAATTCAAGGGAGAAGCTAAAATCTTTCTGGATGCTAATGAAAATTCTTTCGGTTCATCCTCAAATGAAGAACTGAATCGTTATCCAGAGCCAATTCCCATACAATTGCGCAAAAAACTTGCGGACTACAAAAAGATCAATGACCCCGAAAAGATCTTCTTGGGCAATGGAAGCGATGAAGCCATTGATCTTGTGATGCGCGCCTTTTGCGAGCCTCGCGAGGATTCCATCATGCTCTTGCCTCCAACTTATGGCATGTATTCCGTTTGTGCAAATGTCAATGATCTCGACATTATCCAGGTAAATTTAAATCCTGACTTTTCTTTGAATGTAAAGAAGATCATTCAACAAGCTAAGGATGAAAAGCCCAAGCTGATTATCATTTGTACACCCAATAATCCCTCCGGCAATGTCTATAGAAATGAAGATATCGAAGAAATCCTGAACAATGTTCCTTCTTTGGTCCTTATTGATGAAGCTTATATAGACTTTTCAAGTAAAACCTCCTGGCTGGAGAGATTAGATGAATTTAAAAATCTTATCGTGATTCAGACTTTTTCAAAGGCTTGGGGAATGGCAGGTATTCGTCTTGGAATGGCTTTTGCAGATAAAGAAATCATTGATATTCTGAACAAGATAAAATATCCCTATAATATCAATGATGTTACCACACATATTGTCCTTGAAACTCTTAATGATACATCCAAAAAAGAAGACATGGTGTCTAAGATCATTATTGAACGAGCATATTTAATGAAAGAAATCGCTAAAATTGATATTCTAAATGAAGTCCTGCCTTCTGAGGCGAATTTCTTTTTAGCAAGATTTAATGAAGCGAAAAAAGTCTATGCATTTCTCAAAGAACAGGGCATTGTGGTCCGTGATCGTTCTGAGCAATTACATTGCGAAGGATGTCTGAGAATCACAGTTGGAAGGCGAGAGGAAAACGATATGCTCTTAGATGCTTTAAGACAATATTCGGAGGAGGATCAGTCATGAAAAAAGTATTATTCATCGATAGAGACGGCACGATAATATCTGAAGTCGCTGATGAAACAATTGATACATTGGATAAAATAAAATTCCTTCCATCAGTTATAAGCGCTTTAGTAGATATCGGTAAAAACACTGATTATGAATTAGTTATGGTTTCCAACCAAGATGGATTAGGACGCCAGGACTTTCCGGCTGAACGCTTTTGGGCGCCTCATAATTTCATGATGAATATTCTTGAAAGCGAAGGAATTAAATTCAAAGAAGTACTTATCGATACTCACTACGAAGAAGAAAATTCGCCAATGAGAAAACCCAATACAGGCATGTTGACCGGCTATATGAATGCTGACTACGATCTTGGAAATTCCTATGTAATCGGTGATAGAGACTCGGATGTTCAGCTGGCAAAAAATCTTCATGCCAAAGCAATATTTATTGGTGAAAATAATCCTGATGTCGAGCTTTGCAGTGGATCTTGGGACGAGATAGCAAATTTCTTGATAAACCCAAAACGCAGAGCCGAGCTTAGAAGAACCAGCAAAGAAACAGATATCTCAGTTAAAGTGAATCTGGACGGTAAAGGCGACTATAATATTTCTACCGGCATTGGATTTTTTGATCACATTTTAGAGCTTTTTTCTAAACATTCCGGTATCGACTGTGAGATTCTTGTTAAAGGTGATTTGCAGGTTGACGAACATCACAGCATCGAAGATACGGGATTGGTCCTTGGTGAAGCATTATTAAAAGCATTGGGCAATAAACGCGGAATTGAACGCTATGCCTTCTATTTACCTATGGATGAAGCCCGGGCAGAAGTTTTACTTGATCTTTCCGGACGTCCATATTTTATTTATGATGTAAAACATTCCCGCGAATTTATTGGTGAATTTCCGACAGAAATGCTTGAACATTTCTTTAGATCATTTTCAGATGGTTTAAGATGTAATTTACATATATCGGCTAAGGGTGAAAATGAACATCATATAGTTGAGGGTATTTTTAAGGCTTTAGCAAGAAGCATGAAACTCGCGTGCAAAAAAACATCTCAGGATTTGCCCAGTACAAAGGGAATTCTTTAGTGAAAGTTGCCATATTAAAATATTCTGCAGGGAATATCCGCTCAGTATTAAATGCTATGCATCGTTTAAATGTAAAGCCTATCGTCACAAATGATCCGAAAGAGATAAAACAGGCAGATAAGCTTATTTTTCCCGGAGTTGGCGAAGCATCTTCTGCTATGCGTTATTTAAAGGAAAGAAAGCTAGATGAGTTGATCTTATCCTTGAAACAGCCGGTTCTTGGTATATGTCTGGGACTGCAGTTAATGTGTTCACAGACGAATGAAGGCAATACAAGATGCCTGAATATATTTGATAATGAGGTGATTCGTTTTCCGCAGATAGATAAGGTTCCACATGTGGGATGGAATAAAATCACGGGACTAAAAGGTGAACTTTTTAAAGGAATAGAAGAAGGATCACATGTCTATTTTGTCCATTCTTTTGCAGCTGAAGAAAGCCGCGAGCAAATTTGCAGCACTCATTATATTATCCCCTTTGCATCTGCATTACAAAAAGACAATTTTTACGCTACGCAATTTCATCCTGAAAAAAGCGGTGATGTGGGTCAAAAGATATTAAAAAATTTCGTGGAGTTATAGAATAGTATGATAGAAATCATTCCTGCCATAGACATTATTGATGGTAAATGCGTCCGGCTCAGCAAAGGCGATTACAGCTCAAAAAAGATTTACAATGAAGATCCATATCATGTTGCCAAAGAATATGCTGAGCACGGGATAAAGCGTCTGCATTGTGTCGATCTTGATGGCGCAAAAGCAAAACATATTATCAATGATAAGGCTATTGCAGCTATTTGTTCTGTCAAAGAGCTTTCTGTCGATCTGGGTGGTGGCATTCAATGTGATGAAGATATAGAAAAAGCTTTTTCCTTAGGTGCAAAGCAGATCACGGCAGGCTCTATTGCTGCAAAAGATCCGCGAAAAGTTGAGAAATGGTTGAAAAAATATGGTCCCGATAAAATTATTTTAGGCGCAGACTTTAAAAATGGGAAAATAGCCATTTCCGGGTGGGAAGAATCCACATCTTACGACTTAATAGGCTTTCTGGATGATTACATCTCTCGTGGCATTAAAACAGTCATTTCAACTGATATTTCCAAGGATGGCATGTTGGAAGGCACTGCAGTAAAGATCTATGAAATGATCAAGAACAGATTTCCTGGTTTGCAATTAATAGCCAGTGGTGGAATTTCTTGTATGGACGATATAAAAGTACTTAACGATCTGGGTATTTATGGCGTGATCGTGGGTAAAGCTATTTACGAAAAAAAGATCAGTCTAAAAGAACTTGAGGAGTTTATCGCATCATGTTAACAAAAAGAATTATACCGTGTTTAGATATTAAAGATGGACAAACCGTTAAGGGCGTAAAATTCGAACAGATGCGTCATGCCGGTGATCCAGTGGAATTAGCAGAATTATATGCAAGATCAGGCGCTGACGAATTAACATTTTTGGATATTACAGCAACTATTGAAGGTCGTAGTACTTTTGTGGAACTGGTAACAAATATTGCTCATCATATCAATATCCCTTTCACAGTGGGTGGCGGTATCAGGTCCGAAGATGATGTGAGCAGACTTATGGACGCAGGTGCGGATAAGATCAGTTTAAACTCGGCAGCAGTCAGAAATCCCGGATTAATCGATAAACTTGCTGCTCGTTTTGGAGCTCAATGCCTTGTTCTTGCTCTAGATTGTAAGCAATACGGTAAAACATCCAGAGTTCATATAAATGCCGGAAGAACATTAAGCGATAAAGAAACATTATCCTGGGCAAAAGAAGCCGTCGATAGGGGAGCAGGCGAGATACTGCTGACATCAATGGATCACGATGGAACAAAAGATGGTTTTGCCCTTGAGATCACATCTGAAGTCTCGGAATTACTCTCTGTTCCGGTCATAGCTTCGGGAGGCGCCGGAACATGCGAACATTTTTTGGATGTTTTTTCTAAAGGGAAAGCTGATGCAGCTCTTGCTGCCAGTGTTTTTCATTTTGGTGAAATATCTATTCCCGATTTAAAAAAATATTTAAATGATAATAAAATTCCAATGAGAATGAAATAAGAGGCATAAAATGAAAATTAATTTCAAAAAAGGCAAGGGCCTTGTTCCGGCAATAATTCAAGATGATCAAACAAATAAAGTCCTGATGCTTGGCTACATGAATGAAGAAACATATCAAAAAACCATTGAAACAAAGCTTGTGACCTTTTATAGTCGCTCCAGAGATGAAGTCTGGACCAAAGGTGAAACCTCCGGAAATTATTTACATTTAGTTTCTATAAGCGAAGATTGTGATGGAGATACCTTATTGCTGAGGGTAAATCCTGATGGACCTGTTTGCCATACCGGCGATGACACATGTTTTGGTCAGGAAAATCCTGATTTTTCAAATTTTTTGCAAGAATTGGAAAAAATCATAGCAGATAGACGAAAAAATCCCAGCTCTTCATCTTATACCAATAAACTATTTGAAAAAGGCATAGCTAAAATAGCTCAAAAAGTTGGCGAAGAAGCCACAGAAGTCGTGATCGAGGCGATGAGAAATAACCAGGATTTACTAAAAGAAGAGATTTCTGACCTTATTTATCATCTGCTTGTTTTAATGAATGATCAAGGAGTCAGTCTTAATGATATTAACCTAGTGTTGAAGAATCGTCACAGCAAATAAGTTTAAAAGGTGATATTATAGTAAATTGAAAAATAAATCGCTAGAAATATGAACAAATACAACGAAATACGCAATTATGATAACAATCATAAAATAATATGTAAAAAAGATTTGCATATAAAAAGTATTTATTGCATATTACGAACGATTGATAATATGGGATGTCGTCTAATGGCAAGGCGCCTGACTGTTAATCAGGTTATTGGGGGTTCGAGTCCCTCCGTCCCAGCTAAGGCTGGCAGAGTTCTGTCGGCCTTTTTGTATTGATACAGAAAGTTTGCAACTTGGAGTTTACAATAAAGACCAGAGTGTTTATAGACTCAATGAAACAAAGGTGATCTTATGTCCTATCATGTGTTGAAATTCGGTGGATCTAATTTAAAGAAAAAAAATGATATTTTGCGGGTTGTAGATGTGATCGGTAAATACGATTCATCTTTGCTTATTGTTGTATCGGCTTTTTATGGTGTGACAGATATGCTTATTGATGCACTTGAAAAGGTCAAAAAGGATGAAAAAGCCATTAAAACCCTAAGTGATGCACTTGTTTCTCTTAAAAGCGAAACACTCGATGAGGTCGTCGATGATGCTGCTATTCGTGATAGAATTTTAGCGGATGTTGTCGAACGAGTCAAAAAACTTGAACGCTATTTACAGGGAGTTAATTTTTTTGGAGATACTCCGGCTTTTGTAAATGATTCCATTTTGAGCTATGGTGAACGCCTAAGTTCCTTAATGTTAACAGGTATTTTAAATTACTATGGAATTGAAGCCGAAGAAATGTTGCCCGAAGATCTGGGACTTATAACCGATGGCGAATTCGGCAATGCGACTCTAAATTTTAAAGCAACATCTAAAAACATTAAGTCAAAGCTCAAGCTAAAGAAAATTGTGGTGGTTCCGGGATTTTATGGCGTATCTCCCGAAGGCAAAACAACTTTATTTGGCAGGGGCGGCAGCGATTATTCCGCAGCTGCAATTGCGAACTGCGTAGAAGCAAAAAGTCTGGATCTTTTTAAGGACGTTGATGGTTTTTTAAGCGCAGATCCCCGATATGTTTCGCATCCACGAAGGATTAAAACTCTATCGTATATGGAATCTGCGGAATTATCCTATTTTGGCGCCAAGATTCTTCATCCAAGGACGGTTGAGCCGCTCAGAGAAGCAAATATACCCATCCGTCTATATAATATTGCTAGTGTTAAAAGTCTTGATGAACCGCTTACAACTATAGGAAACACCTTAGATGTTCATGATGATGTCATTAAAAGCGTCACTTTCTCCGACGAGATTGGCATTTTAAAATTAAAAGGTCCAGGAGTAGGATATAAACCAGGAATTCTTGCAAAGGTCTCATCAGCAATGGAAAGCGCCGGCATCAATATTAAATCCGTTATTACAACTCAAACAACCATAAACATTCTCATCGAAACAGCTTATCTCAAAAAAGCAGAAAAACTTGTGTACAATTTAGATCTGAATGCTGTCGGCGAAATAATTACTGAAGACGATGTTTCTGTGGTCGCAGCAGTGGGTCATGGAATTACAGAAAAGATAGGACTTGCCGCCAGAATTTTCTCGGCTGTTTCCCAAAAAGCTATCAATATAGAGATCATTTCAGTGGGCGCTTCACCTGTAGCTGCCTATTTTATAGTCAAAAAAACCGACCGCGCAGCCACTATCAGAGCTATACATGATGAATATGTTAAATAAGGTTGATAGTTGATGCTTGGATTGAGCTCTGTTTACTTCTTTGGATCCCTCCTCCTTAAATTGTATATTTTTCTCCGGAATGACGAGGGTGATTTTAAAGACGGTAAACAGTTTGCGATTGCTGAAAAGAAATCTTGAACAGACCATTATTTCGACAAAACTTCTATCTTATCATCGCCTCGGAGATTAAAATTTATCTTTCTTATTTAAGCTTAAAGTTATAACTTCCTAACTGAAAACAAGGACAATGGAATGGAACTTACTAAGACATTTACATTCGACATGGCTCACCGTTTAAGCTTCCATAAAGGCAAGTGTAAAAACCTTCATGGTCATACTTATAAGCTGGAAGTTTCGCTTAGTGGTGTTCTGGATGAAAATGGAATGCTTATGGATTTTGGTGATTTAAAAAAAATATGCATGGATAAAGTCGTTAATGTTTTAGACCATTCCACAATGATCTATGAAAAAGACGAATTATTAATGAATAGCTTCCCCAAAGAATTGTATCACATTGTGGTCCCTTTTGAACCCACTGCTGAAAATATCAGCAAATGGATAGCAAAGGAACTGGAAGAGGGAGGTCTTAATATAAAACAGGTCGCAGTATGGGAAACAGCAAGCAGCAAAGCACTTTATACAAAATAAATGAAATATTTTACAGCTATCAGGCCGAAGGCCGATGGGCTGGTCGTGCGGCAATTTTTATCCGTTTATCCGGATGTAATTTGCGCTGTAATTTTTGCGATACGGAATTTTTAAGCGGAATAGATATGGATGTCACTGAGATCATGGCAAAAGTCCATAGCTACAAAGCAAAATTCGTTCTTATCACAGGTGGCGAACCCTTAATGCAGGATACACTTGAATTGCTGCGTAGGCTCAAGGAAGAAGATTACTATGTTGCTCTTGAGACAAACGGAACATACAAAATTGGTCACGATTATTTCGACTGGGTAACGGTATCTCCCAAAAACTCACATATAAAAATTAAAAAATGTAATGAATTAAGAGTTGTCCTTGATGTAAATGAATATCCCGAAAGCTATGGGATAGAAGCAGATGTCAAATATATTTCACCCAAGAACCCCACTCACGATCAGGAAATAGGCTCTCATTCCGCTGATTTCTTTTCCACGAATGTTGCGCAATATTGTTACAGATATGTTTTAAAAAATCCCGAATGGCGCCTTAGCTTTCAAACGCATAAATGTATTGGGGTTCGATAATGAAAAGCAAAAAAACACTCGTACTTTTTTCCGGAGGTCAGGACTCTACAACTTGCATTTATTGGGCAAAAAAAGAATTTGCATCAGTCGAAGCTGTGTTTTTTCATTATGAGCAGCGCCATAGCGTGGAATTTGAAAGTGTCAAGTATGTCTGTGAAAAAGAAAATATCGTCTTACATGAACTGCATGTCCCCGCCTTTAAAGAGATAGGTGGAACAGCGATGATAGATGAAATTTCTATAGAAAATGGAAAAAACAATTTACCCAATACCTTCGTTCCCGGGAGAAACATTGTTTTTCTAACCCTTGCAGCTTCTCTTGCTTATAAAAGAGGTATTAAAGATATAATTGTAGGTGTTAACGATGCCGATTATTCAGGCTATCCCGATTGTCAGATAGGATTTGTTAAATCCATGCAGGATTCTTTATCAAAAGGACTTGATTACGACCTGACGATTCACGCACCTTTGCAATCTATGAGCAAGGCCGAGATCTGGGCTCTAAGCGACAGATTAGGTGTTATAAAGCAGATCATCGATCATTCACATACTTGCTATCTGGGTGACCATACAACATTTCATCCTTGGGGATATGGCTGTGGCGAATGCCCGGCCTGCATCCTACGGAAAAAGGGATTTGAACAATTCCTCTTATTGGAAGAATAGCAATCATTTAAAATGCTATTTACACTTCTTGGCTATCTATAGTCAAATAATTGAAAAAAATATTTAAAAATTCTATAGAAAAGGATAAATATGTCTAAAAATATCATAATTTTTGATACCACATTAAGAGACGGTGAACAAAGCCCCGGCGCTTCTTTAACAGTGCATGAAAAGATCATCATTGCCGAGCAGCTTTCAAAATTGGGTGTTGATGTGATCGAAGCCGGTTTTCCCATTGCATCTCAAGGTGATTTTGATGCCGTAAAAAAAATTGCCGAAACAGTTGAAGGTCCTATAATTTGCGGACTTGCCCGTGCAGTTGATAAAGATATCGATCGTTGCTGGGAGGCACTTAAAAATGCTAAGAAACCCCGAATCCACACTTTTATTGCCACTTCATCCATCCATAGAGACGAAAAGTTAAAGAAAAGCAAGGAAGAGGTCATCGCCGATGCAGTTAAGGCTGTAAAGCGTGC
Source organism: uncultured bacterium (assembly GCA_964572745.1). Lineage (GTDB taxonomy): Bacteria > Fidelibacterota > Fidelibacteria > Fidelibacterales > Fidelibacteraceae > M50B103. The sequence continues at coordinate 14,027 of CAZNFT010000025.1, read as the reverse complement.
AAAATCTTATTGCGATGATGTGGAATTCTCGCCTGAGGATGCCGGAAGGACTTCAATTGATTATATGTGCGATGTTGTTTCAGCCGTTATTGATGCCGGCGCTACTACCATTAATATTCCCGATACGGTCGGTTATACCGAACCCGAAGAATTTGCTCACAGAATTAAGACTTTATTCGAAAAAGTCCCAAAAGCCAAAGATGTGGTCATTTCCGTCCATTGTCATAATGATCTTGGAAATGCGGTCGCAAATTCTCTGGCTGCAGTTAAAGTCGGCGCAACTCAGGTAGAGTGTTGTATCAACGGTATTGGTGAAAGAGCAGGGAATGCTGCTTTAGAAGAAATTGTCATGAATATTAAAACAAGGCAAGATTTTTTTGGTGCTCATACAAACATTAACACCAAAGAGTTGTTTAAAACAAGCCGCCTGGTTTCTAATTTAACCGGCTTGGAGATTGCTCGCAATAAAGCCATTGTTGGATTGAATGCTTTTGCTCATGAATCCGGTATTCATCAGCACGGCGTTCTACAGAGTAAAGCAACCTACGAAATTATGAATTCCGAGGATGTTGGCTGGTCAGGTGAAAATATTGTTATCGGTAAACACAGTGGTAAACATGCTGTTATAGCACTTCTAGAAGAAGAGGGTTATTCACTGACAAAAGAGCAGTCAGAACAAGTAACAACTAAAGTCAAAGATCTTGCTGATAAGAACAAAACTGTTGAGCGCGACGATGTTCTTGCCATAGCCATGAATGTTTTAGGTGAGTTACCTGAAGAAGAACAATATATTAAACTTGAAGGTTTTACAGTTACGACCGGTAATTCCATGATTCCTACGGCATCGGTAAAGCTGAGCATTGAAGGCGAAAGTAAAATTGGTACCGGTGTAGGGGATGGCCCCATTGACGCGCTTTCAAACGCTGTATGGACCATTATAGATCCTTCTGTTAAGCTCCTTGAGTACAATTTAAAAGCCATTACCGGCGGAACGAACGCCCTGGCAGATGTTTCTATTAAACTGATGGATGTTAATGAAAAAGTCTTCATAGGGAGAGCTGTTCACGAAGATGTTATCAGAGCCGGTCTTCTTGCAATTATCTCGGGCTTGAACAGACTTATGAATGATTACAATAAAGGAAAATAGTATGGGACAAACAATTACAGAAAAGATCCTTGCTAAGCATGCAGGTAAAAAAAGTGTTAAGCCCGGAGAATTAGTGAATGCATCAGTGGATCTTATCATGTGCCACGATGTAACGACTACACCGGCAATAGATATGATGAAAGAACATGGGATCAAAAAAGTTTTCGATCCGGAAAAAGTTGTGATCATGCCGGATCATTTTGTTCCTAATAAAGATATAAAATCTGCAGAAATGGTCAGAAAGATCAGGATATGGGCAGATGAAATGGGTATTAATAAATTTTATGATCTTGGGAATCATGGTGTTTGTCATGCTTTATTACCCGAACAAGGTCATGTAAAACCCGGTATGACCATAGTTGGCGCAGACTCCCACACCTGTACACACGGTGCTTTGGGCGCATTTTCGACAGGAATTGGTTCAACAGATCTTGCTGCGGCACTCATCTCCGGAGAATTATGGTTTAAAGTGCCCCCGACCATCCTATTTAATATCTCAGGTACTTTAGCGGAAGGCGTTTATGCAAAAGATATTATTCTTGAGATTATCCGCCGAATTGGTGTGGATGGTGCCAGATACAAAGCCATGGAATTCCGGGGACCTGTGATCGATGACTTGAGTATAGAAGCTCGCATGACTATTACGAATATGGCAATTGAAGCCGGAGGGAAATCCGGAATTGTTGCTCCTGACGAAAAGACCATTGCTTATTTGAAAGAACATGGCGCAGAAGAAGAATACGACTTGATGAAAAGTGATGAAGATGCTGTATATGAGCAAGTTATAGAAATTGACGTAAGTGACCTTCAGCCTATGATCGCTTTTCCGCATTTACCTGATAATGGAAAAGCGGTAACAGAAATTAAAGAAAAGATCAAGATCGATCAGGCATATATCGGTTCTTGCACCAATGGAAGAATTGAAGATCTGCGCATAGCTGCAAAAATTCTTGAGGGGAAAAAAGTTCCTAAGGGAACTCGCTGCATTGTTATTCCGGCCACGACAGAAATCTGGAAGCAGGCGAATAAAGAAGGTCTGCTTGATATTTTCATGGAAGCCGGGGCAACGGTTTCAGCTCCAACCTGTGGCGCTTGTTTAGGTGGACATATGGGAATTATTGCTGCTGATGAGAAATGCATATCGACCACAAATCGTAATTTTGTCGGCAGAATGGGCTCTCCCAAGGCAGAAGTCTATCTTGCAAGTCCGGCAAGCGTAGCAGCAGCAGCAGTTAGCGGATATATTTGTGATCACAGAAAACTTGGAGAAAAATAAGATGAAAGCACATGTATATAAACGGGATCATATTAATACAGACGAGATCATTCCCGCAAGATACCTGAATATGGACCAAGAAGCGGATCTGGCTAAGTATGCCATGGAAGATATAGACACGGAATTTGTCAAAAAAGTAGAAAAAGGTGATGTCATTATTGCCGGCGAAAATTTCGGCTGTGGTTCTTCAAGAGAGCATGCCGTTTGGGCCTTGCGTGGAGCTGGTGTTAAAGCTGTTATTGCAGATTCTTTTGCCAGGATATTTTATAGAAATTGCATTAACAATGGCTTCTTAGCTATTGAATGCAAGGGAATCAGCCAATCTGTTCCCCATGGAGCCAGTTTAGATATCGACCTTAAAGAAGGTAAAATACAAGACCTTGATTCGGGAAAAATATATACTTTTTCTCCCTTACCCGACTTTGCTTTGCAGATGTTGGAATGCGGAGGATTACTTAATTTAATAACTAAGAGCTGATTAAATTAAAGTAAAAAGCCGAAGACTCGCCGCTTGTGCTTCTTCATAATTTGCAGCAATAGATGTAGCGCTTTTTATTGATTGATTTCTTATCACATTGTATTCAATAATATTAGGGAATTTTTTAGTTTCTTTTGACACATTCACAGAAAAAAGAAAATAATCTTTCAGATAATTTATTTCATTTCGTCACCCTCTTTTATTTAAAAAACAAACTTACTTATTCCTTTTGCTCTTGCTTTTTGCCGTATTTCTAAAATTCTCCAAAATAATTAGTTGAATCGTCGCCAAATTTGTCTATTTGCTTGCCATGGATAATATAGGTGCAACGCTCACCGACTATTTCGGAGATTAGCACGATGTTTTCGTCACCAAATTCATTGACTTGGATGATTCTGGCAAGATTGTTGTTATAATGCTGAGCCATAAGATTTGCGTGACAGATAGGGCAATTGAGATCAACCTTTATGCCTTCATCTAATTTAAAACTACGATGTTTATGAACAGTATAATCCGCTATTGCAGGACTTAACAAAATAATACCTCTTTCGCCATCAGGTTTTCTTGCAGAAAATATAACAGAGTTTTTTACCTTTAAGTAACCTCTGCAAAAGGGACATAAATAATCATTTTTCATTTTATACCTCGATATTTAATAGTTAAAAACAATTTAAAGAGATAAATAATATTTAACAATATTAAAATTTTGAGGTAGCTAAAAAATTTATTAAGACCCTGTTAAAATATTTTTTTACAGATTTATTGATAAAGTGAACTTTTTGCATAAGCTCCCATCTAAGCATTTGTGGATAAAAGTCCCTTTTTCTTCTTTAAATATCTTGCTAATAATCCATTATAAGCGGCGATATTCGTATTAAAAAGAGAAAATTTCTCTCAGAAAACAGATAGTGTTAGCTTATGCAAAAGATTCAAAGTAATTATGACTTGAAATTATTTTGAATTTGATAAAAAAAGCCCCATTTTATGAGGTTAAAATAAATAAGGAGAAAACATGAAAAATATTATTCTAAGTGACAAAGCACCTGCACCTATTGGCGCGTACTCACAAGGAACTGCATACAATAATATGATCTTTACTTCAGGCCAGTTGCCTGTCGATATGAAAACAGGCGTATTGATCCTTGATGATATTGATAAAGCAGCTAAAGCAGCTATTAAAAATGTAATAGCAGTAGTGGAAGAAGCCGGTGGAAGCAAAGAAACAATTCTTAAAACTACGGTTTTCATGAAAGATCTATCTCAATTTGCCAATGTTAATGCTGTATATGCCGAAGTATTTTCTGAAAATGCTCCTGCCAGATCAGCTATTCAAGTTGCAAGACTTCCTAAAGATGTACAGATCGAGATTGAAGCTATCGCAATAAAAAAATGAAACGCTTTATAATATTTATGATCATGTTTATGCAAATAGTATCTGCATTTGCGAATGAACAAGATTCTCTAAAGGTCTTTGAAGGGAGAAAAAAATCTCCTTTTATTGCTTCTTCTCTATCAGTAGTATTACCTGCTGGTGGCCAGTTTTATAATGAAAAATGGCTAAAGGGAAGCATATTTCTTGGAGCAGAGCTTGCTTTAGGTGGAATTGCTGCTGCAAATTATTACCTTAATTACTTGGATAGTCCTACGGACTTGTTTTCTAACAGGAATGCTGCTTTATCCACTGCAAAAACCTTTACCTGGTTTTTTGCCGCCGTCTATGTTTACTCTATCATGGATGCCTATGTTGATGCGAATTTATCGATGTTTCCGAGTGAAAAATTTATTCTCGAACCGGAACCTAAGATAAATGGAGTCGGACTCAGTTATAATTTTTAAGGACTTATTATGGAAAAAAGAGAACATTGGGGTAATAGCTTAGGATTTATTTTAGCAGCTTCCGGCTCTGCAGTTGGTTTAGGGAATATCTGGAAATTTCCTTATATCACCGGCGAAAATGGTGGTGCGGCATTTATAATTATCTATTTGATCTGCATTCTTATTATTGGATTACCTGTGCTTATCGCCGAAATTCTTTTAGGTAGAAAAGCGCAAAAGGGTCCAGTCTCGGCACTTAGATCACTGGCCCAAAAAAACAAGACCCTTTGGGTAGTTATTGGCTCAGTTTTTTTTCTGACCGGTTTTATCATTTTATCCTACTATAATGTTATTGCAGGTTGGTCGATAGGCTATGTTGTAGAGGCTTTGCAAGGAAATCTTGGGACCTTTTCGAATGCAGCCGAGGCATCTCAATTTAATGCTACTTTAATATCTAATCCATCATGGGTTATTTTATGGCAATTTGCTTTTATTGCTTTAGGCGCTTTTATCGTTTATTTTGGCGTAAGAAAGGGAATTGAGCGCATTGCTAAATTTTTGATGCCCATATTTTTTATTATTTTAATTTTATTGGTAATATGGGGACTTTCTTTAGATGGTAGCGAGAAAGGCTTATCTTTTTTATTTAAGCCTGATTGGTCAACAGTGCGCTTTGGGACCGTTCTTATGGCTTTGGGTCATGCTTTTTTTACTCTCTCGGTGGGTATGGGTGTTATACTAACTTATGGATCATATTTAAATAAAAAGGATAATATATTTTTCTCTGGAATTATGATTGCGCTTTTAGATACTTTCATTGCCTTGCTTGCCGGTCTGGCTATCTTTACTGCTGTTTTTGCCATGGGTTTTGACCCTGCAGGTGGTCCCGGACTTGTATTTAATGTATTACCTGCCGTTTTTTCTCAAATGCCCGGTGGCTCAATATTTGCAAGTTTGTTTTTTCTGCTATTATCTATAGCTGCTTTGACATCAACTATTTCAATTCTTGAAATGCTTGTTTCAACTCTGATGGATGAATTTAAGATGAACAGACATACAGTGGTTATTTTACTTTCAATATCCATTTTTATTCTCGGCATTCCTTCTGCTTTGTCTTTTGGCGAGTTAGAAGGAGTCAGGATCTTTGGTCTGAGCCTTTTTGATAGCATGGATTATTTATCCGCAAATATTTTAATGCCCTTAGGTGGATTATTTATTGCGCTTTTTGTGGGATGGAATTTAAAACGAGAAGAAGTGATGGGTGAATTGTTTAGTGGTTTTAGAGATGGATCAGGAAATCGTAAACTTGCCAATAGTTGGTATTTTTTACTTAAATACATTGCGCCCATCCTTATCATTTTGGTATTTTTAAGCTCTATAGGAATTATACAATAATGAAAAAAATATTATTAATTTTACTGTCTCTCTCTGTTTTAGTCCTTGCTGCTGAAGCAGATACCAGCTCTACACATGTTAAAATATCGGATATCAAGTACTTTTCATTAAAATCTTCCGAGGATCAACTTCCTGTTCAGGAAAGCAAAAAGCATTTAAAGCCTTTTGCACTTATTCAGCCTGAGGATAAATGGTTTTCTAAAGATAAATGGATGCATTTGACCACGGCATATTTTATTAGCATCCAAAGTCATTATGCTTTAAATGAAATGTTGTATGTCTCAGATAAAAACTCCCGGAATGCTTCGGTGGGAATTGCCTTGAGCCTTTCTTTAGGCAAAGAATTTTACGATGTATTTGGAAAGGAAGGTATTTTTTCCTGGAAAGATCTTTTTTATGATATACTTGGGACAGGTTTGGCTTACTATACTTTAGTTTCAATAAAATAATAGGGTTTTTATGTTAATCATTAAAGATCATTGCGATCAGTGTGGCACATGTGTAGCGGTTTGTCCCAGCGATGCTTTGTCTTTGGGCGAGTTTAAGGTCAGAGTAAAGCAAGAACTCTGCACCCAATGTGGAATTTGCGTAAAGATCTGTCCCATTAAAGCTCTGGAGTTAAAAAATGAAAAATAAATGGGATATTATTGTTGTGGGCGCCGGACCTGCCGGACTTTTTGCTGCCAAAGAAGCCGCTTCTGAAGGAAGAAAGGTCTTAGTTCTGGAAAGAAAAAGAGAAATAGGGCTTCCGATACGATGTGGAGAAGCCATTGGTCATGAGGACCTTATAAAATATATTCCCCTTGAAGAAAGATGGGTCTCAAGTAAAGTAAATACTTTTATTATTGTAACTCCCAATGGCCGCGAAGTGGAATTAAAAAGCGATATATACTCGGGATATGTATTAAACAGAGATCTTTTTGAGCAAGATATTGCATGTAAAGCAGCTGAAGCCGGAGCCACCATCAGGATGAAAACAAATGTAGTTGATCTGATATTCAATGATGATAAACTCACGGGTGTTATTGCTGAAGAACAAGGGATTTTAAAGCATTATTATGCCGATATGATCATTGCATCCGATGGTGTGGAATCCAAACTTGCAAAAAAAATGGGGATGGATACACATTTAAAGCCCACTGAAATTGAAGCTTGTGTGCAGTTTACTCTTACGAATGTACATTTAAACAAACATGCATTATATATTTATGTTGGCAAATCCTTTGCACCGGGTGGATATGCCTGGGTTTTTCCCAAAGCAAATAATTGTGCCAATGTGGGTTTGGGTATAAATGGAAAATATGCCACTGAGAATAAGCATTCTATAGATTATTTGAATGACTTCGTTGAAAGATTTTTTCCTGAAGCATCTGTCCAAAAACTAGCCACGGGGGGAGTTCCTGTTACAAAAAACTTAGATCCTTTAATAAAAGAAAATTTCCTGGTCGCCGGTGATGCCGGACATTTGGTAAACCCCTTGAACGGAGGTGGAATCACTCATGCTATGGATAGCGGAATACAAGCGGGAAAAGCTGCCGCAGAGGCCTGTAAAAATCCGGAGGATCATAAAAAGATATTAAATAAATACAATAAATATATTCGCAAACATTTTGGCAGAGAACACGAAAGTCTTGATCGAATAAAAGATGTCATTTATCAACTCAGTGACGATGAATACAATAAGATTGCTGAGGAAGTTATCAAAATAGATATTAACAAACGGACTTTTATGGCTGTCTTTTCAAAGGCAGTTAAAAAACATCCGGAATTACTTTTGGATGTAGCCAGAGCGTTTACAGGAATATAAACTAAGAGATGCCTTTGCATAGGCTCCTCAACCTGAACCTCAATCTTAACCTCAGCCTTATCTTTTATCTTGAACTTATCCTTTGTCTTAAGCCCAAGATGTTGTAAATTTCCGCGTAAAATATAATGTGAATATCGGAAGGGATCGCTTGTCAAAAATTACTCCAGAATTATTAAAAGAATTAAATATTACTACCTGCATAGCATTTGATGTTGAAACGACGGGTTTAGATCCCAAAGAAGAAGAAGTTATTCAATTTTCTGCCGTAAAATTTATCAACGGTAAACAGAGTGAAGAACTGAATTATTTTTGTAACCCACAAAAACCCATTCCTGAATTCATTGTTGAGCTAACGCGTATTGATGATGAAATGGTTAAGGATCAACCAAGATTTCTTGATAGAAAAGATGATGTACTGGCTTTTTTCAGTGATTATCCACTTATTGCTCATAATGCAAGTTTTGATATATCGTTTTTAGAAACGGCCTTTGGCATATCTATAGAAAACCCCATCATCGATACACTGGATCTGGCGCGAATATTTTTATACTGGTTGCCCGATCGCAAATTAGAAACTTTATCAGCTCATTTTGATCTTGAAACTGATGGTGCACATCGCGCCGATGTAGATACACGAAATACAGGCCGCTTGTTTTATAAGCTGCTTGAGATCATGTTGCATTATGATATGAGTTTATACAATGATATTATTTTTATTACGGATCCACTGCCCAAAACAGCAAATTATGAGCTATACAGATGGATACACGATCAATACCAAACTAGTGGGCGAACTGCAAAAGAAAAACTTAAACCTTACCATCCTGTGCCTGAAAACAAGTTAGGTAATTTTAAAAGCAGAGAACGTACACAAGATGGACAGATCAAGAAGATCTCACGTCAGGATATAGATCGTATTTTTGGCCTAAAGGGAACTCTTTCTGAATCTTTACCCGGTTACGAAATGCGCTTGGGTCAAATGAAATTAGCCGGTGATATCGTAGAAGCTTTTAATGAGGGTGAAATTCTTGTAGCTGAAGCAGGAACCGGAGTAGGGAAGTCCTTGGCGTATTTGATCCCTGCGGCTAAATGGATGAAAAAAAATCGTCACGATGGAATGTCCATTGTCGTTTCTTCTCATACCAAAACCTTGCAAGAGCAGCTCTTTTTTAAGGATGTCCCATTTATCCATAATTATATCGACCCGGATTTTACCGTCGTTATGCTCAAGGGTCGGCAAAATTATATTTGTCTGACCAAATGGCATGCCATGCTAAAGAATATCAATAATGTCGTCAGTTTATTTGATAGGATTTATCTTTTGCCGCTTTTGGTCTGGCTGAGAGAAACTAAAACAGGTGATATTGAAGAGAATAGCGGTTTTCAGACCAAGAGAGTTCCTCATCTTTGGGCAAAACTTTATTCTGAAACCGGCTATTGTACTACCAAGAAATGCGCTCAGTACGGCGGGTGTTTTCTTGGGAAAATCAGAAAATTAGCTTACCACGCCGATGTTATTATTGTTAACCATTCTCTCTTGCTTTCAGATGCAGCATCGGATCATGGAATTTTGCCGGAACATCCGGTTTGCATCATTGATGAATCACATAATCTTATTAAAAGTGCTTATCAATATCTTGGCATGGAAATTTCTCCATGGCGCATTGAAAGGACTTTGCATAAACTTTATACTCCCGGTCGTCTGAATTTAGGTGCTTTATCGAATTTTAGTCGCGTGGTTGGTAAAGGCGAAGAATGGAATAAAGAACATGCTGATATGATCATTCAACGCATCTCGCAAAGTGAAGAAGATATCAATGAAATGCTTAAGCGTTCAACGGCTTTTTACAAAGCCTTTCTTGCTTATGTGAATAGTGGCGTCAGAAAGAGTGATCAGAAATATATTCAGAAAGTAAGATATAAATCCGACTCAAGTCCCTTTGAGAATTTCCCTGAATGTCAGGAACTTATGGAGACTGCTTCAAAGGTTGATCGCTCATTAGCTTTGCTGGATCGTGAGATAAAAGCCTTAAATAGCGATGAAAAAACTTTGTTATCTGAAGTCAAGGATGACCTTGATATTGCAGTCAGGGCCTTTGAAGAATTACAAGCGGAAATGCGTATATCTTTTTATCCGGATGACGATGAATATATTTACTGGTATGAACTTCCCACTGATGCAAATTCTATGTTCATACCCATCAAAGTATCACCACTTCATGTAAATCAAGTACTTTTTGATAAGGTATTCAAGGATAAAATGGCAGTTATAGCCACATCGGCCACTTTGACTATTTCTGAGCGCTTTAAATATTTTATGAAACGCAGTGGCTTGGAAATGATCGATGAGGATAGAGTTAAAACTGAAATATATGAATCGCCCTTTGATTTTAATGAACAATGTGAAATATGGAATGTCACTCATCTGAGGCAACCGGGAAATCAGCAATTTGACGAAAATGTTGCTCGATTAGTAGGAGAATTATCAGCTGAGCACAAACTTGGAACTCTTGTTCTTACAACGTCCTATGCATCTATACGAAACATGAAAGCTATTTTAGAACCTGCTTCTCAACAAAATAATTTCCAGTTGATCTCACAAATGGGATCAGCTTCCAGAACTGCTCTTTTACAACGATTCATCCAAGATCTGCAGTCCGTACTTTTGGGAACAGAATCATTTTGGGAGGGTGTAGATATTCCGGGAGAGACCTTGGAATTACTTGTTATGACAAAATTACCCTTTGCAGTACCTACCGAACCCGTTGTTCAGGCAATTACTGAGGATATAGCAAAACAAGGTGGAAATGCCTTTATGGAATACAGCATTCCAGAGGCTATTCTTAAGTTTAAACAAGGTTTTGGACGACTTATACGATCTAAAGAAGATCGTGGGATCGCCTTAATTATGGATAACAGATTAAGTTATAAGCGCTATGGACAATATTTTCTGCAATCCATACCTGCTGCAATACGATTTGTTAAAAGTGATGAAGAACTAAAACAAAATATCAAACGCTGGGTTAAAAATAACAAAAAATGACAAATGATCAAAAAATAGAACTACTGACTTATGTAAGGCAGTATTACGAGCACACGCTGCTAGGGCAAGCCATGCCATCTTTGCCTCCCGATCCTTTTTATGAGAAGGAATCAGGCTTATTTGTAACTTTACATCGCCAAGGTGAGTTAAGAGGATGTATTGGCTATATTGTTGGCTATAAATCTCTAAAAAATGCTTTGAGAGATATGGCTCATGCCGCTGCCTTTGATGACCATCGCTTTTTACCCTTAGAAGCTTCTGAGCTGGAATTGATAGATATTGAAATATCAATTTTATCTGAACTGGCAGACGTTCACGACTATCATGATATTTTGATCGGAGTTGATGGAATACTATTAAAAAACGCTTCAAAAAGCGCAGTCTTTTTGCCACAAGTTGCCAGTGAACAGGGCTGGGACCTAAAAACCACCTTAAAGCACCTTTGTTTAAAAGCCGGGTTATCTGTAAAAGCATATAAAGATCCCTCTACTAGCTTTCAGGTATTTACTGCTGAAGTTTTTTCAGAAAAAGAATTTACTTTAGTGTAAAAAAGAATATTTAAAATGAAATATATCATTATAAATTGATCACTTTGATCAGTCCTAAAAAAAGGAAATAATTTTATGAAAAAGATATTGCATTCTGTATCTTTTTTGAGCTCCTCAACCTTAAGCTTATTCTTAGTCTTAGTCTTAAGCTTTACCAGCAAACTTTATTCTGCTGAAGAATCGTATATACAGATTAGTTCCGAAGCGGATATTACAATTTTCTTAGATGATATTTTTAAAGGAATTACAAACAGTGACTTGGGTGGTTTAATAATTGAAAATGTAGAAGTGGGAACACATACGATAAAATGCGTAAAACAAGGTTTTACACCTCAGATTAAGGATATTAGCATCAAAAGGGGCGAAGTTTATATGCTTAAACTTGATAAATTTATCCCCAAGATCAAAATAACACAAAGCGGAAACTACGATAAAGAAAATATCGACCTGGAAGTTGGAACCATGATAGTGCAATCACTTCCAACTAACATTCAAATTGAAATCCCAGCACTCAGCATTATTAATCAAAAGCTTAAAGATGAGTGGAAAGCAAGCAATGTTCCTGCAGGACAATATGAAGTAATTTATAAATGGCAAGATATTACATTGCGGGATACTGTTATCATAAAAGCTGATTTAAATACTTACACCTTTGTAAATTTCATTAAACAGGAGATAGATCAAAAGGACAAATATTTAACGCCTGAGATACAGGCTATTATAGATCAACTTTCCATGATCTTTATAGATGGAAGCATTTATCAAATTGGCTCCGATAAAGGTGAAGAAGAGGAGTCGCCAGTCCACTCCGTTAAGCTAAATCCCTACTATTTTTCGCTTTATGAAGTCACTATCAAAGATTACATAGAGTTTTTAAATGCAAATGATGTGACATCTTATGGAACTCTTAAAAGAAAACAGTTAATTAATATAGAATGTGAAAACTGTCCCATTGAATATATTGAGGGAAAATTCGTTTTTAAAAAAACTAAAATTGCAAATAGCGAAATGTGCCCTGTAGTGGATGTATCCTGGCACGGAGCTCAGGTTTACTGTGAATGGTTAAGCCAAAAATTCGATAAAAAATTCAGATTGCCCAGCGAAGCAGAATGGCAATATGCAGCAAGGGGAGGAGCTAAAAGCAGAAATTATCTTTATAGTGGTTCAAACGATATAGAAAAAGTTGCCTGGTACGCCTTAAATTCCGGGAATAAACTCCACAAAGTGGGCAGTAAAGCTCCCAATGAACTTGGTATTTATGATATGAGTGGCAACGCCCGGGAATGGTGTTTAGACAGGTATGATGAAAATTATTACAAGAAAATGGCCTTTGATAATCCCAAAGGTCCCAAGAAAGGCAGGCGTCGAGTTGCTTTAGGTGGATCAAGTGCCAGTCCAGCTGAACATTGTCGCTCCACGGCCCGTTACAATTCTCTTCCATCATATACAGATTGGACAAATGGTTTTAGAGTGTTAATGGAAGCAGAGTAAACCATAAACAAGGATGAAGGATAAATTGCCAAATAGCTCCGCGGTTTTTAAAAAGCATTTATTCATAGATATTTTTTCCCTGGCAGAAGTAGAGACATAGCATGGCTCTGTCTTTTTTATATCACTCGAAGATCTTTGTTTTCCTGGCTTATGCATCCTAAGAGCAATTTATAAAATCCTTTACATAAGCTAACAGGGTTGATTTGTGAGAGAAAATTTCTCTTTTCAATACGAATATCGTTGCTCGTAATGGATTAGTATCAAGATAGGTTCTATTGATTAGTCTTATTCTTACCCCCTTGGGGGTTAAATATAGTAGCTAAATATTCCTCCCATCAAACAAGCGCAAAGCGCTTGAATATAAAAAGTAAGAGGTGGAACATAAATTGTGATTTGCAAATTATAAAAGATTCATAATTGTAAGGGAAAATCGTGCTACTCCATTCCTAGTTTAAACCGTCGCTCCCTGTATTCTCGCAGAAATCCTGATCCGCCAGCTGGCAGATATGCCTGTCCGGCGTAGTCCCAATTTTGGAGACGAAGTCGAAAGCCCAGCGAGTTTTATTTTGATAAAATTTCATCATAAACCAAAACAGAGTCTCAATGAGACTCTGTTTCTTTAGTAGCGGAGACAGGACTTTCCCGAAGGGATTCCTTTGGAAGAACCTGTGTCCGCCGGCTGGCGGATATGAGCCAACACGCTATTTTTCAATAAACTTACGTAGAAAACATCTACCTCGAAAGGTTTTCAATTCATTCTCTCTTTTCATCGCTTTTACTTTTGAATCAAATATTTCAGTATAAATTACTTCCCAAGGGCGATATTTTAAGGTGTAGCCTTTTATTCCAAGTTTATTATGAGAATGGAATCGTTTTATTAAATCAGAGGTATATCCAATATAAATCTTATCGTATTTCTTCGAATGTAATACATAAACGGTATAAATCATCTTCGTCCCCTAGTTTGATTTAAAACCAAAACAGAGTCTCAATGAGACTCTGTTTCTTTAGTAGCGGAGACAGGACT